>JAGMDA010000083.1 GCA_023128935.1 Candidatus Eiseniibacteriota bacterium
CATCCGCTCAATAACCCCACAACCCCACAGGTCAAGTTCATCCAAGGACATACAGGTCGACCTCAGTCGCTCTGCCTGTTTATACTCGCCCATCACTTCCGAGTTCTCCAGGAATCTCACGTTGCCAGGAAAACCATTGGAGACTCCTAACACTCAGCGTGTTATAGAGATCGGAATCCGCACAACCTAGCACGACCCCTCAGGGGGGTCAAACGAGGGAGCAAGCCCATGGCACTGCTCGATCGATACATCCTCCGCCAACTCGCGGGGCCTTTTATGCTGGGCGTCTTTGTGGTCACCTTTCTTCTCTCCATGGAGTTCCTCTTCGATTACCTGGACCTGTTTCTGGGCAAGGGCATCGATCTGCTCACTGTGCTCTGGCTCTTTTTCCTTGGGCTCGGATGGATGCTCGCGCTCTCGATTCCATGCGGTGTGCTGGTCGGGATGCTGATGACCTACGGCCGCCTTGCGCAGGACAGCGAGATCGTGGCAATGATGGCCAGCGGCATAAGTCCCTTCCGCGCCATGCGCCCGGCTCTGTGGGCCAGTATCGTCATCGCCGTCGGCCTTATGCTCTTCAACAACTACGTCCTACCAGATATGAATCATGCCTTCGCCGGTTTATTGCTGGAGGTCAACAAGACACGGCCAACTGCAGAGATCCAGGAAGGGGTCTTCATTGATGATTTTAAGGGCTACAACCTCTTCATTGGGAGCCTCGATGACAAGACCAGCCGCGTGGAGGATATCCTAATCTATGACTTCAGTCGCAAGGATGAGCCATCACGGATCATCCTAGCCAAGCGAGGCCGGTTCGAGTTCGACCGCTCACTGGGGATCCTCAGTCTTCACCTGGTAGATGGTGAGATCCACGAGACCGACAGGGAGGAGGGCACCGTTTACCGCAGGATGGCCTTTCAGAAGCAGACGCTCAACATCCGCGGCGTGCAACAAGCCATCAGAAAAAGCCGTGAACGATCCCGGGGGCAGAGGGAGTTGCCGATCGGGGCCATGCGCCAGAAGATCGCGCGGCTCCTGGAGGAGCAAGACCGCTACTCCGAGAAAAGCAGGCAGGCTTTGGAGGCCATTGGTCTGACATCGGTAACGCAGCTGCCGGGCATGGCACCGGATCCGCCGTGGTATGCCGGGGTGGTAGGTCTTCTCGGATGGAAGCCCAAGTCGCAGGAAGCACTCCCCGATACATTCTGGACCTCCAAGCGACGGCGGCGAGGCGAGGAAGCCAAGGTTACTTACTGGCAGGCCACGGCAGCGGCCAAGAAGATCAACCAATACGAGGTGGAGATCCAGAAGAAGCTCGCAATCCCTGTCGCCTGCATCGTCTTTGCCCTGCTGGGAGCCCCGTTGGGTGTCCGCGCCCGCAGGGGAGGCATGGCAGCTGCTTTTATCAGTGTGGGGTTCTTCCTCTTCTACTACCTCTGTCTCATGGGGGGCGAACAGCTGGCGGATAGGCGGCACCTCCCGCCTTGGGTTGCCATGTGGCTGGCGAATCTTGTCCTGGGTCTGCTCGGCCTAGGGCTTACTATGCGTACATGTCAGATCTCGCTCCACCGCCGATCGACGCGAAAGATGAGCTGTGCCAGAAACCTGAACGGGGAAGCTGAATCGCGGTGCTGAGAATCATCGACCGATATCTGCTGCGGGGGTTTTTGCTCTACCTGCTCCTGGGCTTGATAGCCTTCATCGGCATCTATGTCATCGTAAACCTCTTTGAAAAGATTGACACCTTCGTTGACAACAAGGCTTCCCTCCACGCGATCCTATTCTACTACATCTACGCCATTCCGGTCATCGCCGTCCAGGTCCTCCCTGTCGCAATGCTCCTGGGCGCCATCCTCTCTCTCGGCCAGTTGCGGAAGTTCAACGAGATCACCGCGATGCAGGCCTCTGGAATCTCACCCTTGCGGATCACTAGCCCGCTGCTTGTTTGCGCTCTGGTTATTACGGCTGCCGCGTATGTGCTCTCCGAGAAAGTCATGCCGGCAGCATACGATCGCCAGACGGAAATTATGGAGGTCAAGATCAAGAAGTGCCGTCCCGCCGCAGCGCGAGGACGCAGTGGAATCTACTACATGGGCAGGTGCGGGCGCGTATATGTGGCCCAGGCCTTCAGCCCCCAGCCGCCAGTGCTGACAGATCTCTCCGTGCAGCACTTCCGCTCCGAGGCATCTAGGCAGCAGCTCTGGAGGCGGGTGGATGCCCGCAACGCGCGCTGGGAGGCTGGCACATGGTGCATGAAAGACGGCTTTGTCAGGATCTTCTCCGGAGACGAGGAGGTCGCGGCGGCCTTCCGCACCTATTGCGACTCCCGCTACGACGAGCAACCTGATGAGTTCGCCCATCTCAAGAACGATCCGCTCTATATGAGCCGCCAGCAGCTCAAGGACTACATCCAGCGCATCCGTGAAAGCGGTGCGCGGGTGCAAGAGTACCTGGTAAACTATCACCTCAAGGCGGCCTTCCCGCTCGCCAACTTCATTATGGTGCTCCTAGGCGCCTGCCTGTCGCTCCGCATTGTTCGCGGGACACTGGCACTGGGCTTTGGGATCTCCATGTCACTTGGATTCACATATTACGGCTTCATACGCGCGGGCCAGGCCCTTGGCTGTACCGGTACGGTGCCTCCGTTTTTAGCAGCATGGCTCGGCAACCTGATTTTCCTGGTCGTAGGCGTCTTCCTCTTCTGGAAGATGAACCGCTGAAACAGCGAGACCGCATAATGGCCCGAAGCGAATCCGTAGCGCCTGCCCCGTCCAGGGGCAGACGCAAGTTGAGCGCCGGGCCCTTATGCGGACCCGGGCTCGGCGCAGCTTGGCGGAAAGCCCGGGCTAAGGGCTCGCGATAGGCTGTGAGGGAAAAGGCTTGGCCTGCCCCCGCTCTTCACCCAGCAGAAGCTCTACGAAGCCCGTGTTGTAGTTGCCGCGCAGGAAGCGGGCATCCTTCAGAACTCGCTTGTGAAAGGGCACCGTGGTGGAGACCCCATCCAAGACCAGCTCGTCCAGAGCACGCTCCATGCGCGCAATCACCTCTCTCCGGCTTCTGCCATGCGCAATCAGCTTGCCCAGTAGTGAGTCATAGAAGGGTGGAATTCTATAGCCAGGATAGATGTGCGTGTCCATGCGCACGCCGCCTCCCCCGGGCTGGTAGAAGTAGGTAATCTCGCCGGGACAAGGGCGGAAACCCTTGGCCGGATCCTCTGCATTGATCCGGCATTCCAGAGCCGCACCGTTGAGACGGATCTCTTCCTGACGCATGGGCAGCGGTTCCCCAGCGGCAAGCTCGATTTGCAGCTTCACGAGGTCCCAGCCAGTCACCTCCTCGGTGACCGGATGCTCAACTTGTAGCCGCGTGTTCATCTCCATGAAATAGAAACTGCCGTCTTCATCCAGCAGGAACTCCATCGTCCCAAGGCTGCTGTAACCGACGTGGGCGGCCCCACGGACGGCTTGGGCTCCCAACTTGCGCCGGGTGGCCTCATCTAGTGCGGGGCTCGGGGACTCCTCGACCAGCTTCTGGTGCCGGCGCTGAACAGAGCAATCCCGCTCGAAGAAGTGCACCACCCTACCTGTCGTATCGCCCGCCAACTGGACCTCGATGTGCCGCGGACGCGTGATGAACTTCTCCAGGTATAGATCCCCGCATCCAAAGGCCGCGTTGGCCTCCGCGCCGGCTATGCGAAAGGCGGTTTCGACCTCATCCGGTCCCCAGACCAGGCGCATCCCCTTGCCACCGCCGCCCTGTTTCGCCTTCAACAGCAACGGGTAGCCGATGGCGCCGCCCAGCTCGAGCGCCTCGCCGACAGAGGAGACCACGCCGTCGCTGCCGGGCGTCACCGTCAGGCCGGCCAGCTTCATAGCCGCCCTGGCTGCGGTCTTGTCCCCCATCCGGCGGATGGCCCTCGATGTAGGACCTATGAAGACGATCCCGGATTCCTCACAGGCCTCGGCAAAGCGGTAGTCCTCGGCCAGGAAGCCATAACCGGGGTGCAGCGCATCCGCATTGGCGATCTCACAGGCGCTGATGATACCCGAGATATTCAGGTAGCTCTGCTGGCTGCTGGCCGGTCCGACGCAGACAGCCTCGTCCGCCAGCTTGACATGCAGTGAATCGCGATCGGCCTCGCTGTAGATCGCAACCGTCTTGATCCCCATCTCCCGAGCTGCACGGAGAATGCGAACAGCAACCTCACCTCGATTGGCTACCAGAATCTTGCGGAACATCTCTTCCCCCAAAGCTCAGCCAGCCACCACTGCTCCGGCACTAGGCTGTTCCCGCCACCCCAAGCAGACCAGATCGGGCAGATCCGCTATCCATGCTCGAAACGCTCCCAGGGCTTGTCGGGATCTACGAGTTTCACATCAGAACTGTTCGGATCGAGAGGAACGTTAGCTGCAGACCCTCCGCTGTCTTCCTCCACCGCCTGCCCCTCAAATGAATCCCAAGTGGCATCACTGGTCGCTTGAATCCCCTTGATCCGCAGCTCGAACTCGGTGGGATTCGTAGCGTTGCGAATCGCCTCATCCAAGGAAATCAGATTGCTCTTGAACAGACCCATCATGGACTGATCGAATGACTGCATGCCGTACTGTGCCACACCCTCGGCAATCGCTGCGTTGATCAACACCGTCTTTGTGGGATCCAGGATGTAGTCGCGAATCGTCTCGGTGTTGATCATCACCTCCACGGCTGGCACACGCCCCTTTCCATCAGCCCTGACGATTAGGCGCATTGAAATCACCGCCGCCAGGTTGGAGGCAAGCAGGAAACGCACCTCGTCGTGTTGATGGGGGGGATAGAAGGAGACGATCCGGTTGATCGTCTGTGTCGCGTCAGCCGTATGGAGTGTGCTCATGACCAGGTGCCCGGTGTCTGCAGCCATCAGAGCCACCGACATCGTCTCGCGGTCCCGGATCTCGCCCAGGAGGAGCACGTCAGGATCCTGTCGCAAGATGTGCTTGAGCGCCGCCAGGTAACTCTCCGTATCCAGTCCCACTTCCCGCTGGCTAATAACAGACTTCTCATCGCGGTGGAGGAACTCAATCGGGTCCTCGATGGTGATGATGTTCTTGGCTTCGGTCCGGTTGATCAGATCGATCATGGAAGCCAGCGTCGTGGATTTCCCGCTCCCGACCGTACCTGTCACCAGCACCAATCCGCGCGGCATTATGGCCAGGTCCTTAAGCGTCGATGGGAGGTTGAGATCCTCAAAAGCCGGCACGCCGAGTGGGACGTGGCGGATCGCTATGGCGATCGACCCCCGCTGGTAGTAGAAGTTAGACCGGAACCGGGCCAGCCCGGTGATCCCGAAGCCGAAGTCAATCTCACGTGTCCGCGTGAACTCTTCCCGCTGAGCCGGCGTCAGGATCTGCTCGACGATCTGTTCGAGGTCTTTCTGGGTTGGCGCGGGGAAGCTCGTGAGCTGAAGGCTTCCGTCTACGCGGATGACGGGTCGTGTCCCGGCCTTCATGTGAAGATCCGAGGCCCCTTGCTCCATCATATCTTCTAGGATCTTGCGAAACTCCATGGCCAATGTCCCCTCCAGAATGGATTTCGCTAGTCATGCTACCCAATGAACCTACGAATCCGGCCGGACCATGAAGAGTGGCTGATTGAACTCCACTGGCTGCTCATTCTCCGCTTGAATCTTGACGATCGTACCCGAGACCTCTGACTCAATCTCGTTCATCAGCTTCATTGCCTCGATGATGCAGACGACCTGCCCGACCGCCACCCGTTTGCCCGTCTCGACGTACGCGGGGGACGTCGGGGAAGGCGATCGATAGAAGGTCCCTACCATCGGCGATACAATCGCTACTAGTTCCTCGTCGGGCTCTTTCTTATCTGTCGCCTCCGGGCACGTCGGCGTCGGGCCCTGAGGCTTCACCATCTGCGGTGAGTGGGTCACCTCGCTCCGCGGGGCAACCGCTTCTGCCATGGTATGCCCGTTGCGCCGGCGCGCTTTAGAGATCCGGACCGTGCTCCACCACCTCCGGACCTCAAGCTCGTCGATCTGGCTGTGCTCAACCAGCTCAATGAGTCTCTTAATCTCTTCGACGCGCATGAACCGGCCCTCCACATTCTTCGCGTAGCACTTAATCCAGGGCTCTGCGGCCCAGCGGGCCCACTCGCAGAGACCGCGCCGCGGCTACTTCTCCGCCCTGCCGAGGTACTCCCCGCTGCGCGTATCGATCTTCAGTGCATCACCGATCTCAATGAAAAGAGGTACATTGACCGTAAGGCCGGTCTCAAGCATGGCCTGCTTCGTGCCCCCTTGTGCTGTGTCCCCGCGCAGACCGGGTTCGGTCTCGGTGACTGTCAGGATCACGTGCGCTGCCAGCTCGATCAGCAGCGGCCTACCCTCGCGCGTCAGGACCTTGACGGAATCATTCTCCTTCATGAAGCGTGAGGCATCCCCAACCACATCAGCAGAGATGGAGAATTGGTCGTAGGTCTTAGAGTCCATTAGATGGAACAGATCCCCGTCGGAGTAAAGAAACTGGGCCTCCTGAGCCTCAAGGCGCACCTCGGTCACCTTCTCACCCGCCCGGAAGGTTCTTTCGATCACCGCTCCGGTCATAACATTCCTGAGCTTGGTGCGAACGAACGCTCCACCCTTGCCCGGTTTCACATGCTGGAACTCTACAATCCTGAAGATGATACCATCCATCTCGATCACAAATCCGTTGCGGAAATCCGCTGTCGAAGCCATCGCACTCCCCGCTGTCTTGTGTCCCTATCCGGTAGTGCCCTGGGGATCCACCAGCGCCCGCCCCAGTACTTGCGCCGCGGCTCCCCACGGTTTAACGCTGTCACGATAACAGAAGACTCCCGAGGAGTCAAAACCGGTCCTAGAAGTGCAACCCTTTCCCATAGAATAAGTTGAGCGATTAACCCGCACCGGCCTCCCCCCGCCTCGTCATGGTGCCCAACGGCCCCAGTTGCCAGGGGCCCGGCGCAAACTCCCAGCCCGGACTGCTCGCCGGGCTAGAGCGATTGATCGGTCTCGAAGGTGCGAGCCACAGCCTCCAAGATCCGCATTTGCGGTGTCTTGTCACCGGGGGGATTGAATACAGCCAGGTCGATCAGATAGAGACGCCCATCCTCGAGGAAGCAGAACATCTTGAACGGACCACCCATCGGTGGGTCGAGGTTCTGGTACAGCCCGTAGATCTCAAAGGCATCCCGCCCAAGGAACCGGCAATGCTTCACGGTCGTGCGAGATGGCTCGATCCGGTCGTGACCGAAGTAGACCGCCGCAAGGGTGTCCCGGATCGCCATGCACAGGTTGGGATTCAGGCTCGGAGCCTTGTGCTCTTGGTAGTAGATGAAGAGAAACATGACCGGCTCATCCGGGACCACGCGCTTTATGCGCACAAAACGGTTTTCGGTCTGTTCCTCAACCAGGAAATCCTTTGGGATCCGGATCCGGTAGCCGTGCCGCTGGTAGATGCCATCCGCCAGGACTGTATGCTCTCCGCTGAGAAAAAGCGTCTCCTTTAACCCCTCAATGACTAAGCTGCCGAAGCGCTGCACCAAGGACTCCCCCTCGCGCTCGAAGAGATCAGCCAGGGCCTTTCGGCTGGCCGCATGCACGAAGAGGATAGTCTGCCCGTCGGCCCAAGCGTCGCGGATGAATGTATAGCCCGCCGGCGACGCCGTGAGCTTCCGCACGCGATCCTCCCCTACCACCTGCCGGCAGCGGCGAGCCACCCACGCGTGCGAGGTCATATCCCCGAGGAATGCCAGGTTTCGCCAGCTCCGCCGGCTACTGAAGCTGTTGGAATCCGCCCTTTCCACATGGAAGGGCGATTCGGGCCGCACGGGGGTCTCGACCTTCCGGGTCAGTATCCCGCGCAGCAGATCAAGGCGCGCATCCCCCACGGGGAAATCGCTAAAAATGGAAACATCCTGATTCGGCCCCACAGCAACAATGAAAGACCGCGTGCATCCAAGAGGAAGCAGTGCCAGCAAGAAGAAAGCCCACCACGCTCTCGCGTTCGCCACGTATTTCATCCTACCCGCCCTCCGCTAGCTGAACCCATCGGGCAAATCATCCACGTAAGCGGCATCCTCATGCAAGCCCAAGGTGCCCCGTCCAGGGGCAGACGCAAGTTGAGCGCCGGGCCCTTATGCGGACCCGGGCTCGGCGGAGCTTGGGCAGAGAAGCCCAGCCTGCAGGGTGGCCAAAGACGAATGGACGTCTGCGCTTGGCGAGAGGGTTTTTACGGGTGGGCAGAGGACGCCTTGGTGCTGCTAGGCGCGTGGGATTGGGAGTGCTGCTTGCCAATGCGCGTCAAGCAGCGCTTGAGCAGGTGGATCTCGCGCTCGAGCCGGCGAAGATCGCGCTCGATCGCGAGCCGCTCGATGGAACGTTGGCGCTTCATACTGAGATAGAGGTCGATGGCATCGCTGTCCCCGAGACAGAGGCTTAAGGCCCGGGAATCCCCTGCCCTCACCAGCTCAAGGCGCACAACCTGTCCGGGTCTAGTTTGCTGGATCAATCTAGTCAGATCCCCTGCGCTGCGAACCGGCTGGCCATCAAACTGAACGATCAGATCCCCCGGCACCAGGCCGTAGCGTGCAGCGGGGCTTTCCGGGAGCACTTCCGATACGATCACTCCCTCTCTCCAGCTGGTCGAATCGTCGGCTGGGGATTGAGGTTTCTGGATGGTCCTGACACCGAGGAGACCCGCGGGAGCATGGTGCCCCGACTCGATTCTACGGATCGCACGCATCACAGCCTCGGCAGGCACGATAACCCCAGCCTCTCGAGGCAACCGCCGGCTGGAGCGGCTGAGGATCGTACCCCCTGTGCTCGGTTCACCCGACACCGCGCCGGTGATCAGCCCGATCCACTTGCCGCTAAGGCTGACCAGCGCCCCGCCCCCATTCCCGGGGTAGAAGGGGGCACGGATCCGCCAGAGAACCCCAGAGGAATCGCCGTAGTGCGTCTTTATGGTTTGTATTGCTCCTTTCTCAGCAAGAGTGAGAGATGGCCTGCCGGGATCACTCCCCTTCCTGGGACCATAGGCCACAGCCGCAACCCACTCGGGAAGGGAACCAGAATCCGCTGCTGCGCGCGAAGTAGCTAGCCGCAGATAGGGAGATGGCTTGTCCGATCTGAGATTGAGAACCGCAGTGTGTGTGTATGGATCCACCCCCTTGTACTGGGCGCTCACCCGTCTTCCGCTGGGAAAGTGAACGCTGATGCTGTCCCCCGCCTGGGCCACGCGGGCCGTGGTTACGACACATCCGTCCGGGCTGATGACCACGCCGGAAGCCACGAGCCGGCGGTAGCTGAACCCGCACCCAGTGGCGGAACCACCGGAGGGCGAGCACACCCGGTAACTCACGACACTGACAACCGCAGGGCTGACCTCTTCATAGAGCTGGCTCAACCCCTGACCCAACCAGCAGTGGTAGGGAGCGGGAGGATCACCAGAGGGAAGGGCCCGCGCCGGGGGACCTGCGCGCCATATAATAGCGACCGCCAGAAGGGCGCATGCCAGTGGGATCCTGATCAGTCCGGCAGCATGCCCCGGACTAGAAGGTGATGTAGACGTCACGCTGATCATCCCCATCGCCATTAGTCACAGTCCTCTGGTACCCGGCACCCACCGGGACCAGCCCACGCTGCGGGTCTCTCATATAGGGCTCGAGCACGAACTCCTCGCCATCCAACTGCAGGGAATCAGAAAGGGCGCTGAGGTGACTGAGATCAAGGTCAGCAATCGGACTGACATCAGAAGCGCTCTCGGGGACCAAAACGTCCACTCGGCTTTCGGCAGGCGGCGATGGGGCCCCGTCCTGGTTGGATCCGGAGAAACCGATGAACAACCCGGCCACCAGTCCAAAGGCCACCCCCGCAGCCGGGCGCAGGACCGCCGGAGCCAAGGCCCTGCCGAGGTAACCGATGAGTGAGAAGCGCCTGCGCGGCGCGGTCTCGGCATCGGCTCCGGCCGCCTTGATCTTCTCGCGGATGGCTTCGTAGAACCCGGGGCCTGGGTCGGTCTCGGGAAGCCCGCGCAGCAGAACTTGCACCCTCTCCAAGCTCGCCATCTTATCGGCACAATCCACACAGATTCTCAAGTGCTCGCGCAGATCAGCCTCTTCCTCAAAAGTAAGATCCCGATCCAGGCAGGCCGAGAAAAGTCGTCTTGCTTGGTTGCAGTTCATGGCACCCGTCTCCTTCCCAGAATGGGTTCGAGCATCTCCTTCAACGCGTTGCGCGCCCGATTGATCCTGCTACGCACGGTTCCCCCGGGGATATTCAGAACCTGCTCAATCTCCTCGTATGTCAACTGCTGTATGTCTCGCAGCAGAATTACCTCCCGGTACTTGAGGGGCAGCTTGTGAATGGCTGCCATCACAATCTCCTCAACCTGGTGCTGATGGGCCGTGTGCTCAGGTCCGGGCTGCCTGTCAGCAAGGAAGCTGGCTGAATCCCCCGTTGCCTCAAGAAGGCTGTCCAGGCTCAGGACGCCTTTCAAACGGGCCTTCCTGCGGATCTCGTTCTTTGCGAGGTTGGCGGCAATCGTATAGATCCATGTGCTGAACCGGCCGCTTCGCCGGTACCTTTTCCGGTGGAGATACACCCGCAGAAAAACCTCCTGCGCAATCTCGGCTGCCCGGTCCCGATCGTAGATAAAGCGGTGTACCAGGTTCATGATTTTGCCCTGGTATCGCTTCACGAGCAGAGCGAAGGCCCGTTCGCTCCCCTCGACAATCTTCTCCATGAGGTCTTCGTCCGGAAGCTCTGCTAGGACTGGTTCCACCATCGCCCCCGGGGGATGAGTCCGATTAGATCCATCAGGTCCTACCCGGGACTTGGGACCGGGTTCCAGACCGCTGGCGTTGCCCTGAACATCTATCCTCTCGGGCATCTCCTACCCCTCATCCCCGAGGCCCAGCAGGAAGTTCCGCAAGGTGGGATCCTGCGGATTTCGTTTGAGGCCAAGTTCGAGCACCTGCCTGGCTTCAGCCACCTTCCCCTGCTCTTTCTTGACCTGGGCGAGATGGCAGTAGATCTCAGGGTGGTCCCCGCCCATGTCGACAGCCCGTGCGAGCCACTTCTCGGCCTGGTTCAAATCGGCCTTCTTGTACCAGAGCCAGCCCATGCTGTCGAGAAAAGCCGGGTTGTCGGGTTCCGTACCAAGGGCTTTGCGGATCAGCACCTCGGCCTGGCTGAGATGCAACCCGCGATCCGTCCACATGTAGCCGAGGAAATTGAGGGCCTGGGCATGGTGAGGCTCGCGCTTGAGCAACCCGAGCAGGACCTCCTCGGCATCGGCGATGCGGTCCGCGGCCTCCAGGGAGACCGCATAGTCCAGCAGGATCCTGCTATCCGTCGGAGCACGCTTGGCCGCGTTCTTCATCATCGTGATGGTCTGATCCAATAGATCCAGCTCGCGGCAGACCGCGGCACCCAGCAGGAATGGCTCGGGGTCGGTCTCGACCAGCCTGGCCCACGGCTCGATCGACAGAAGGGCTTCTTGCAGGCGTCCGACCTTCATCAGGCAGAGTGACCGGATCCTCCAGGCTTCAGCTGAGCCAGGGACCAGCTCCGCCAGCCTTGTGGCGCTGGCCAGGGCCGCATCTGGGTGACCTTGTGCAAAATTGATGCGCATCCTCCAGCGCTCAATGAACTCCGGTTTGATTTCCAAGGAATCGGCACGCTCGATGAACTTGAGGGCCCGCTGGGGATGGCCTGTCCGGTAGGCAACCAGGCCCAATTGAAGCAGCGGTAGGCCACTAGTGGGATCCATCTCCTGCAGGGCCCACAGCTCCGCCTCCGATTGCTCCCATGCTTCAGACTGGATCAGTGCTTCGACCAGCTTCCACCGCAGGTCGATGCGTCGCGGCATCTTTGCGGTCAATGTTTGATAGAGGTTTATCAGCTCCTCCCCCCGATGCAGCTGCTTGAGTAGCGACACCATCTGCTTTTGGATGACCGGGTGCTCAGGAGAGATCTCAAGGATGGCCCAGTAGTCCCGCAACGCTTCGTCGTAGCGCCCCAGGCGGGTGAGGATAGCGCTGCGGCGTTCCAGCTGATGTGGCGACGAGGGTGTCATGCGAACCAACTCGCTAAGCGGTTCGATTGCCTCCTCGTAGCGACCTTCCTGTTCCAGGACACGGGACAGGACATCCAGTGCCCGGCGATCCTGCCGCAGATCGATCATGCGACGCAGCGGGGCGACTGCTTCATCCGGCCTGCGCAGGGCAACAAGGCTGGCCGCCACATTCCATAGAGCCTCGCTGCTAAGCGAGTCCAAGGCTATGGCTTCCTGAGCGGCAGTTAGCGCTTCTGCGTGCCGCCTCAGTTCCAAGAGGCAGGCCGCTCGGCGGGTGAGGAGCTCAGGATTGGGCCAACTGCTGTTCTCCTCCGCCTTTTCGTAGTACTCCAGGGCTGCTGCGGGCCGTCCATTGAGTTCTTCCTGGAAACCGAGGGCAAACTGGGTCCAAACCTCAGACACAGCAGCGACAGAGTCCGGAATCGATTCGGCCAGCTCGCTGACACCCAGCACGACGCGCCAGGTCTCGCTATTGCGATCGCCCTGGTCATCATTGCGTCGGTAGCTGGCAGCAAGGAACTCCATGCTCCCCAGAGACGATGGATGGGCCCCGCAGCATGCTTGAGGCCAGGCCATGAGCACAATCCCACATAGGACCACGATCTGGCCCAGCAACTCGCTACGCAACGACCCTCTACCGGTTTGGCTCATGATCCAACCTACGCCTGCTTGTTGTGTCTCGCGACTCTGATCTAGTATGCGAGATCTACTTTCGCATCCCTGGAAAAGATACTCGCAGCGACCCACATTCTCTCACAAGCGGGAACACCTACCAAGCCCGCTGGGAACACAGGGGCTTATAGAATGGTATATCGGTCGGAAGGCCGATAGACTGCTGTAGAGAGCAACGCGGAATCCCCTACTGCTTTGACAGGCCCGCAAAGCGATCCGTATACTGCTCTCAGACCTTGAGAAGGAGTCCTATGACACCACGTAGCAAGTCGATGCCACCAGCGGGCTCAGCGGCAAGGCTGCTGCCTGCCGTCCTGGCATGCGCCATAGCCCTGTCGACCGCGGGCTGTTTCACGATGCTCAGGCATCCCGTGGTGCAGAGCAGCCCAGCATCGGACTCATCCGGCACATGCCAAGACTGCCACAGTGGCTATGGCGCCATGGATATGCTTGGATTCTCGTGGATCGACTACTACAGCGCCTCTTCCTACCCCTGGATCAATTACTACGGGTCTCCCTGGTGGTATGAGTCGCGTTGGCAACCGTATCGCCCCGAGGCGCACGATCAGGACGAATGCGTCGCCACGCCCCTGCGGGTATTGGGGCGTTGGGGCTGGGGACACGGAAACCGCATAAGCGCAGATGGCGCGGATAACTCCGCCCGACGGCAGGAGCGCGCCCCGCATCTGAGACTCCCCGCCGTTGCCCCGAGACTCCCGGCCACGGCAGCTCGGCCGCCGCGGGCAACCGAGGAGGAGAGCCAGTCCGCGGACGAGAAGGGTGAGGACGGACAAAGGGAAAAGAACCAGAAGGACCCGAAGAAAGAGAAGCCCCAGCCTCGGGTCTTGCGGCGCTAGCCTGCGCAGCGATCGGGCGCCGCTGCATGCTGCGAAAGGGAAGGTCATAAGGTGATGAACCAGTTGCGCCGAGCCCGACAGGAATTGATGAGCAAAGCCGTAGCACGCAAGCCCGCCAGCGCAGCACCGGCAGCGCTGTGCCTGGCGCTGCTGTGCGCGCCCTGGCTTGGTCCCGCAGGGGCACAGGTAGACGAGTGGGTGCCCGAACTGCCGATGCTGCAGGATTGCGGGGTTTCCGCGCGGGCGATAGGGATGGGGGGAGCCTATCTGGCAATCTCCGACGACGCTGCAGCGTTGCGCTACAACCCCGCCGGATTGGCCCGCATCAACCGTATCGAGTTCTCCGGCACCCTCACTGACATCAAGAGGGATGTGGAAACAGTCTCCGCCGGCACTACGCTGGAGGGATCTCTAGCCCGCACGCGCGTTACTTCCCTGGGGTTTGTCTACCCCTTCCCCACCTATCGCGGCAGCATGGTGATTGCCCTGGGTTACTCGGTGCCGTGGATCATCGACCGGGAATACCGCCGTGCTTGGGGCGCTGCCGGAGGGGTGAGCATCGATGAGCTCTATGATGATGGAACTGTTGGTGAGTGGAGCTTTGGCTATGCGGTGGATGTGAGCCCGACACTTTCACTCGGACTCAGGGCGAGCCGGATCCATGGATCCTGGCTCCGCGATTCCCGCTGCTTGCAGGACGGGGCGATAATAGAGCAGTGGTCAACCGAATACGACGTAGATGGCTACACCGGTAGCCTGGGCGCTCTGGCGCGCATGGGCAACCAGATGAAGCTGGGCTTGATCATCGACCTGCCCCGCTGGATTCATTGGGATCCGACGGAGAGTTCGAAGGACGGTGTGATCAGGTACGCCAAGGAGGATCTGACATACCCCTTCAGCGCGGCCGTCGGGACAGCGGTGGCCTTTGGTAACCTCCTCCTGGCCGGTGACGCGCGCTACACCGACTGGACACTGATTGACTATAAGGGCCCCATGCGCTATCTCGACGCTAGCGGCATGCATGACGCCTACCGCAGAACCTGGGACCTTCACCTGGGGGCTGAATACCTCCTGGATGTCGGAGGAGCAGGACTGCGGCTGCGGGCAGGATATGCGTACGAACCAGTTCCCTGCCGCGTCCTTCTGCAGGACGTCATCCTGGCCGAGGACCCGGCAGACGATCAGCCGGTATACGCGCGGGCCAATTTCGGCGCACAGCTGGGCCATGTGACTCTGGGCGCGGGTATTCTCCTCCAGCAATCGGTGACACTTGATCTAGCCTACTCCACAGGCTCCTTTGGCCGTGCGGTGTGGGGTTTGAGCGAGGAGCACGACGAGCGCCGATTGCTATTGACCGCTGCCTTCCGCCTTGAGTAATGGCTCGCGCAAGCCCTTAGGGCCCGCGCGAGCCCTAAGGCGGAGGAGCCCTCTATTAAGTGTTGGCGTTGCCCTGGCCCTCGAGCCACTGGGATAGCTCGTGGGAAGCCAGGGCGTTACGCGCGGCCTGCTGCTCGGCCTCCTTCTTGTTGTGCCCACGCCCGACGCCGATGATCCGCCCCCGGACCATGACCTCGATGATAAAACGCTTGTCGTGGTCGGGTCCTTCCTGGTTCCGCACACGATACCGGGGGTGAACGCGCAGGCTGGCCTGGACGTGTTCCTGAAGAATGCTCTTAAAGTTCTGCTTCTCAGTGTCCTCGAGGATCCGGCTGGCTTGCCCAAGCAGCCAGCGTTCTACAAGGGCGCGGGCCGCAGGAATGCCCTGATCCAGGTACAGAGCGCCCAAGAGGGCCTCGAAGGCATCAGCCAGGATCGAGTGCCTTGCACCTCCACCAGCGTCGCGCTCCGCGGGACTCATGAAGATGAAGCGACCCAGCTGCATCCGCTCGGCGAGATCGGCCAAGACCGTCTTGCTGACTAGGAGGGACTTCTTCTGCGTAAGCTCCCCTTCACGATCTTCGGGGAACCGGCAGAACAGATGATCGATGACGATCAGTTCGAGAACGGCATCGCCCAGAAATTCAAGGCGCTCGTTGGAGGCAGGTAGAAACTCGCTCTCCCCCCCTAGATAGGAACGATGGGTCAGCGCTCTGAGCAGCAGATCGGTGTCGCAGAATGTGATCCCCAGCCGCTTCTGGAATTCCGCCAGGACCTCTGCGGCGTTATCAGTGGTTGGTACTGGATGCTTTTCCAGAGTAGCGGCGCGAAGCAGGCGCCCAATAGCCCTCTTCCATCGCATCACCACATGCATTGTTAGGCTCCGCACTTCCAGCTCGGTCCGTAACCTCACGGAAGGCTTCCGGGCACACTCCAGAGGGCCAACGGATCCCGCCCTGTGGCTTCATGCCGGCGTGTAAGTCAGATCACACCGACCGGAACAGAAGTGAGACGTTGTGCCCGCCAAAGCCGAGGGAGTTTGACAATACAGCCTTTAACTCCTGACGCCGGGCGACATTGGGAACGTAATCAAGGTCGCATTCGGGATCCGCAACCTCATAGTTGATTGTCGGCGGAATCACGCCTTTCCGGAGAGACAAGAGAGACGCGACAGCCTCAACGCCACCTGCAGCGCCCAGTAGGTGACCAGTCATCGACTTGGTGGAACTCACCGGCAAGCGGTCGGCGCGGGCGCCAAAGACGGTTCGGATCGCGATGGTCTCCCCCTTGTCGTTGAGCGGGGTTGAGGTGCCATGCGCATTGATGTAGTCAATAGCGTCGATCCGCATCCCCCCGTCCTTGATCGCACACATCATGGCACGCGCCGCCCCATCGCCGTTGGGTTCGGGCGCGGTGACATGGTAGGCATCGGCGGTGGAGCCATAGCCGATCATCTCCCCCAGGATCTCCGCCCCGCGGCCCGCCGCGTGTTCCCACTCCTCCAGGATGAGAACGCCCGCGCCCTCGGACATGACGAAACCGTCGCGCTCTTTATCGAATGGGCGGCTGGCGCGCCCTGGATCGCCATTGCGCGTACTGAGCGCCTTCATTGAGCAGAAGCCGCCCAGGGCCAGCGGGGTGATGGGCGACTCTGCCCCGCCAGCTATGACAATATCGGCTATGTCATCCCGAATCAGCCGGAAACCCTCTCCGAGGGCATGCGCGCCCGAAGCGCAGGCGGAGACCGTGCAGAAGTTCGGCCCCTTGGCATTGAACGTAATGGATAGCTGGCCGCTCGCCATATCCGAGATCATCATGGGCACAAAGAAGGGACTGATCCGCTTCGGGCCGCGATTCATGAGAATCGTGTGTTGCTGCTCCAAGGTCTCAATGCCCCCGATGCCGGATCCGATGATCGCAGCCATGCGCTCTGGATCCAGCTTGTCCTGATCCAAGCCCGCTTGCCCAAAGGCCTCAAGGGAAGCAACCATGGCATACTGAACAAAGCGATCGTGGTGCCGCAGCGATTTGCGGTCGATAAACCGGGAAGGATCGAAATCGCGCACCTGGCCGGAGATCTGGCTGTCAAAGGCAGACACATCAAAGCGGTCCGTGCGTCTGATCCCCCCCTTTCCCTCGCTGATGCTGTCCCAGAAGGAGTCCACATCGTTGCCGACAGGGGAGACCACCCCCAGCCCCGTAATTGCAATACGCCGTTTCATGTCCAGGCATCCTTTCCCCAAGAACCCAGCCAAAACAGGAGAAACCCGGTCCGGGCTCGCACGATGCTGCTATGAGCTGCTCGCCTTCTCTGCCAGCTTCTTCTTCAGGTACTCGACAGCATCGCCGACGCGCAGCATTCTCTCAGCGTCCTCATCCGGGATCTCGATACTGAAGGCATCCTCGAAAGCCATGACCAGCTCGACGGTATCCAGCGAATCAGCGCCGAGATCGTCGATGAAGGAAGCCTCAGGGATAACCTGGTCGGGGGTTATACCCAATTGCTCAACGATGATCTCCTTGACCTTCTCCTCGTAATTCTCCATGACTGCTCTCCTTACAAACTGTGATGCGCCAAGTGTAGATCCCAACCACTCGGTGATGGCGGAATCCGATCCCATCATCCGCCGACCTCAATGGCCTGCAATTCCTCAACCGTGCCAAGCGTCCGGCAGCTGAAACCACGATCCGTTTGCCGCAGGAGTCCTTTGAGGACCTGGCCCGGCCCGATCTCCAGAAACTCCTCGGGTGCCAAGCGGGCTATGGCCCGCATGCTGGGTTCCCACAGAACCGGCTGAAGGAGCTGTCTGACCAGCGAGGCCCTGATCTCGGATGGCTCTACTACTGGCGATGCAGATGCATTGGCATAGACGGGAAACTGCGCGGGACGGATCTCCGCGCTCTCCAGGACGCCTTTCAAGCCCTCGGCAGCCGACTCCATCAAGGGCGAGTGAAAGGCACCGCTGACCTTGAGCTCGATCACGCGCTTGGCGCCTTGCTCTTTCAAGATGCGCCCCACCTCCCCGATGGCCGGGACTTCGCCCGAGATCACGATCTGTCCAGGGCTGTTCAGATTCGCCAGCCCCACAATACCCTCAACCTGCTCGCAGGCTGCCTGAACCCTCTCGGCATCAGCGCCCAGCACAGCGGCCATGGTTCCCTGGTGCTTCAAACCAGCTGCGTACATGAGTTCCCCACGCCGTCGCACAATCCGCAGCGCATCCTCGAGGTGCAGCGCGCCGGCCACGGTGTAGGCCGTGTATTCTCCCAGGCTATGCCCGGCGGCAACCAGTGTATTCGGGGCCCAGGGAGCACCGCAGGCCTCCCACGCAGCCATCGAATGGGCCAGAATGGCCGGCTGAGCATTGCGAGTCTCGCGCAGCACTTCCTCCGGCCCATCGAACATGAGACCCGAGAGGGAGAACCCTAGAACTTCGTCAGTTCTCCGCAGGATACCTCGAGCGGCCGCGAAGCTCTCGAAGAGATCCTTCCCCATCCCCACGAACTGAGAACCCTGACCAGGGAAGAGGAGCGCTTTCATTCGGTTCCCCTCTTAGGGCCCTTACTAGGTGATCTGCCGCATACCCCGGATCCAGAGATCACTATGGGCTCAAAGACACACAATGGGACAACACCCCGATCCAGAGATACCGGTGTCGGGGTGCTATGGCCATCAAACGCCTTCCGTATACATCTTGATGCCGATCGATTGCAAGGGCTTTCAAGGCCCGACCGACGGGGTAACCTGCGCTTCGATTGGGCGTGCAACGGTCCGGTCGGCCTCAATGATCTGGAGGATCGAGTCCTCCAGGCTGCTGCGGACTGAGCGCGCGGCCACATCGATGGCATTGCGGATGGCACGCGGCGATGATCGCCCATGTCCGATCACGCAAACGCCACGCGTGCCGAGGAGCAACGCGCCGCCATACTCCTCGTAGTTGAAACGCCGTCCAAGGCTGCGAAAGGCAGGTTTCATCAGCAAGGCACCGCATCGCGCTGCCAAGCTCTGCTGAATCTCCCGCTTGATTGCCCGGCTCCCGAAACTGGCCAAACTCCCCGCGAGCTTGAGGATCACATTGCCCGTAAACCCGTCGCAGACAACGACATCCGCCTTGCTACCGAAGATGTCCCGGCCCTCCACATTGCCGATGAAGTTGAGCTGATCACGGCCCTGGGCAAGGAGCTGGTGGGCTGCCTGGGCCAGGGCGCTGCCCTTGCTCGGTTCCTCGCCGATATTCAGCAGCCCAACCCGAGGATTAGAGATCCCCAGGATGAGCTGGGCGTACGTACGCCCCATCTGAGCAAACTGGTAGAGGTGAAGGGGTTTGCAATCTGCGTTCGCTCCGACGTCCAGCATGACGCATTGGCCCTCGGAGGTCGGAATGACACTGGCAATCGCGGGCCGCTTGATCCCACGGGTCCGTCCCAGGTTGAGCAAGAAGGTCGTCACCACCGCCCCAGTATTGCCGGTGCTGACGAGGGCTTCCGCCCTACCGGTCTGGACCAGACTTGCGCAGACCGCGATGGAGGAATCGCGCTTGCGCCGGTATGCCTGCCTAGCCTTCTCAGACATCCCGATGCGCTCGCGGGCATGGACGACGACCAGCGGCAACCCCTCGGCATCCTCAGATCGGAGTGCCGCCCAGATCGTTGGCTCGTTCCCAACTAGAACTACCTCAACACTGCCAGCCATGTCCCGGACTGCCTGGATAGAGCCGCGGACTACGATCTCGGGCCCAACATCACTGCCCATGGCATCAACTGCGATCCGCACCTTGCGCTGGCCGGCCTCCATTGATGTCCGTACAACAGGCATTGGCAGACTCCTCGCGTCTAGCCCTATGAGTAGGTCCACACCCTCCAGGTCGGGGCCCAAACCGTCCCTGGATTCTACGACTTGACCAGGAGAACTTCTTCACCCTTGTAGTGACCGCAGTGGGGGCAGATCCGGTGGAGCCGCTTCGGCTCCCCGCAGTGGCTGCACGCCACGGTGGTGGGCGCCGAGATCTTCCACTGCCCCCGCCTTTTGTTGCGCCTTGTCTTCGAATGACGTCGCTTCGGAACTGCCATCTTAGACTCCTTTCCTGAAACCCCAACGGAATCAGGTGCCTTGCTCCCTAATCCGCCCCGGAGCTGCCTTCATTCTTCCGTACTTTACTTCAATGATCCGGCATTTGTCCCTGCCGGAGGTTGTGGAGTACCCCCCAGCGAGGGTCCCCCAGGGCGGAAGCTGCACAATCGCAGCTACCATTGTTCAGATTCACGCCACAATGAGGGCATAGCCCCTTGCAATCGGGCCCGCAGAACGGATCCGCGGGGAGCTCTAATATAACGGACTGACGCACCTCATTCAGGAGCGAGAAGCTCTCGCCATCGTGGTAGAGCACACCCTCGGGGGCGTCGCGAGACTCATTCTCCCGCTCATGGCGGCCGCGCACCAGCATCGCTATCGGGGCCGTCAGTACAGACTCGACTGATTCTAGACAGCGGACACAGTTCTGGCTGACGCGCAATGTAGCCTGCCCACGAATCCGAAACTCCTCTCGCATCCGGGTGATCTCAAGCGAGACCTCCACGGGGTGCGGTATCGAAACCTGCACATCGCCCAGGTTCAGCGCCCCGGCGTCGAGCTGTTCGCTCCGCTCGCTTGTTCCCTCGGAGAACTCACTCAGGGTATATGTCAGTGGTCCCCGTCCGCTCATTGTCCCCTTACCGTCTCCTCAGGCCTCGCGCGACAGGGTCAGCCCAAAAAAGGCTATCTCCTCGCGCGCCGTCTCTGGCGCATCCGAGGCATGCACCGCGTTGCGTCTGTTGTCCAGTCCAAACTCCCGGCGGATGGTCCCCTCGTCGGCCTCAGCCGGATCGGTCGCCCCCACGAGGGCTCGCAGCTCGCGGATCGCATCCTCCTTTTCAAGAACCACCGCGCAAACCGGCCCCGCTGAGATGTATGCCACCAAGTGCTCAAAAAAAGGCTTGCCGGCATGCATGTGATAGAACTGCCGTGCTTCCTCCGGGCTGAGGTGCAGCATCTTAAGGCGCTTGATGACAAGACCCGCCGTTTCCATGCGCGCCAGAATCCGGCCGGTCTCACCGCGCTCAACGGAGTCTGGCTTGATCATTGTAAATGTCTGTTCCAGCAATTATCACCTCACGGATTCAAAAGTGATTATGGGCGCCCGTTCCAGGAACCCTTATGGCTCGCGCGAGCCCTTACCTTAAACCGGAACTGCAGAGCGCCTCCTGCATCAGCGGGCCGACCTCCGAGGGAATGCGCGCGACCGGGATGCCGGCTTTCTCCAACGCGCGGATCTTCTCATCAGCCGTCCCTTGACCCCTCGAGATGATCGCCCCAGCGTGGCCCATGCGCTTACCGGGCGGAGCCGTTCGGCCGGCGATGAAGGCTACGGCCGGCTTGTGCATCTCCTGGGATATATACGCGGCTGCCTCCTCCTCCGCGCTGCCGCCGATCTCACCGAGAAGTACTACGCCGTCGGTATCGGGATCATCCTTGAAGAGCCGCAGTACGTCCAGGAAGCGCGTGCCGATAATCGGATCGCCCCCGATGCCGATCGCAGTCGACTGACCCAGATCGTGGGTCGTCAGCTGCCAGACCATCTCGTAGGTCAGCGTTCCGCTGCGCGAGACAACACCGATCTTCCCGGGCATGTGGATCGAGCCGGGCATGATGCCGATCTTGCACTTGCCAGGGCTGATCAACCCTGGGCTGTTGGGTCCAATCACCCGCGTGCCGAGCGCAGTTACCTCCTGCATTACCCGGGCCATCTCCAGCGCCGGAACGCCCTCGCTGATCGCCACCACTAGATTGATCCCAGCGTGGGCGGCCTCGAGGATAGCATCTGGCGCAAACGGGGCCCGCACATATATCACCGAGGCATCGGCTCCGGTCTCTTTTACACACCCAGCCACTGTATTGTACACTGGTATGCCATCAACCTGGGTCCCGCCTTTCCCGGGCGTTACCCCCCCCACAACCTGTGTGCCGTAGTCCCGCATGCCCCGGGCATGGAAGGAACCGTCGCGCCCTGTGATGCCCTGTACGAGAACCCGCGTCTTTTCATCGATCAGGATGCTCACCTACTCTTCTCCTCAGGCCACTTACCTATTCTGTCTACGGGCTCCTCAGGTGCGCTTTCCTTTGTCGTTGAGCCCTGCTTGGCGGATCGCCTCCTGCACCGCTTCCTCCATGGTGGCTGCGAAGATGGCCGCGCCGCTTTCCTCCAGGATCTTGCGCCCGCGCTCTGCATTCGTCCCCGTCAATCGGACCACGATCGGCAGGTCGATCTTGGTTTCCCGCAGAGCCGTCACAATCCCCTCCGCGACATGATCACACCGGGTGATACCGCCAAAGATGTTGAAGAGGATCGCCTGCACCCGGGGATCGGCGGTGATGATCTCCAAAGCCGTGACGACTTTCTCCGGGCTCGAACTGCCTCCAATATCCAGGAAGTTCGCCGGATCCCCGCCAAAATGCTTGACCAGATCCATGGTGGCCATGGCCAGGCCCGCGCCATTGACGACGCACCCGATATTGCCTTCCAGGGGAATGAAAGAAAGCCCGAACTCGCGAGCTTTGTCCTGCTTGTCATCCCGCATGTCCGGATCGCGGAGTGCTTCGAGGTCGCTCCTCATGGCCACGGCGCTGTCGTCCAGATTGATCTTGGCATCCAGTGCCAAGAAGCCGCCTGCTTGCAGTTCCACGAGTGGATTGATCTCGGCCAGTGTGGCGTGGACGCCGAGGAACGCCTGCGAAAGCTTGACCAGGACGCCGGCGATGGCAAGCGCCTTGCGGCCATCGGGTTCGATTGTGTGCGCCAGCTCCCTGGCCTGAAACGATCGTAACCCGTGATAGGGATCGAAGTGGAGCTTGTGGATCTTCTCGGGGGTTTTCGCGGCCACCTCCTCGATGTCGATCCCCCCTTCACGGGACACCATCATCATCGGCAGGCGGGCCTCGCGGTCCAGGATGGCGCCCAGGTAGTATTCATGCCCGATCTCGGCCGCGGGGGTCACGAAGACCTTGCGCACCGGGATGCCCTTGATGGTCAAGCCCAGGATGCCATCAGCCTTCTCCCGGGCCTCTTCCCACGTATCAGCCAGCTTGATCCCACCGGCCTTGCCGCGTCCTCCCGCGTGGACCTGCGCCTTGATTACCATGCGTCCACCCAGCGCTTGGGCGGCATCGCCCGCCTCGCCGGCGGTGCGCACAACCTTGCCCGCATGCACCCGGATGCCGTAGTGGCCAAAGATTTCCTTGGCCTGATACTCGTGAATGTTCACACCACTGATCTCCCTAGGCTTCTAGCGCTCTACGAAGAACTCCTCGAGAACCCCTTTCAGGGTCGGCTGGCCGATCTCCTGGAGATCATACCCCACCCGCAGCGCTGGTTGCTCGATCTTGACGATCCGCCGCAGGTCGATGGGCGTGCCGACGATCACGAGGTCGCAGTCTACCTTGGCGATCGTTGCCTCGAGGTCCCTGATCTGCTGCTTGCCATATCCCATGGCGGGCAGGATGTGGCCAATCTCCGGATAGAGCTCGAAGGTTTTCGCAAGCTCGCCCACCAGGAATGGTCTGGGGTCGATGATCTCAGCAGCGCCGAACTTCCGGGCGGCCACCACCCCCGCGCCAAATTTCATCCCGCCGTGGGTCAGCGTGGGACCGTCCTCAACGACCAGCACACGCTTGCCACGAATCTGCTCGAAACCTTCCACCGAGATAGGCGAAGCTGCCTCGATCACTTTTGCAGTCGGGTTATGGCAGCGGATATTCTCACGGACCTGATCGATGCCCTCCTGTCCGGCTGAGTCGATCTTGTTGATCACGACGACATCGGCCATCAGGAGATTCGTCAAGCCGGGATAGTAGAGGAGCTCGTGCCCAGCCCTGTGCGGATCCACTACGACGATCGCCACGTCCGGTTTGTAGAACGGGAGATCGTTGTTGCCTCCGTCCCAGAGGATGACATCCGCCTCCTTCTCCGCCTCGCGCAGAATCGCCTCGTAGTCGACTCCGGCGTAGACGATGACCCCATGCACGATGTGGGGCTCGTATTCCTCGATCTCTTCTATGGTGCAGTGGTGCTTCACGAGATCATCGAGGCTGGCGAAACGCTGTACCTTCTGCTTCACAAGATCGCCGTAGGGCATCGGGTGTCTGATCGCGACGACCCTCTTCCCGGCGGCGACGAGGAGCTCCGCAGCACGTCTCGTCGTCTGGCTCTTTCCGCAGCCTGTCCTGACGGCACAGATAGAGACAACCGGCTTGCTGCTCTCGATCATTGTAGGCGCGCCTCCGGGGAGGGAGAAGTGTGCGCCGCGAGAGCTTACCATCTGCGCCTTTTCCATTACGTACTGGTTGGATACATCGCTGTACGAGAATACTACCTCGTCGATCCCCCCCCTATCGAGCAGTCCCCACAGATCCTCTTCGGCCAGGATCGGGATCCCGTCCGGATAGAGATCACCGGCCAACTCGGCGGGGTATTTCCTTCCATCGATATCGGGTATCTGTGTTGCCGTGAAGGCGACGACCTCCACATCGGCATTTCCACGATACATCGTGTTGAAATTGTGAAAATCTCTGCCTGCAGCGCCCATGATGACGATTCTTCTCTTACTCATACGGACAGACTCACCTCCACTGATGATGGCCACCTTTTAAAGCCGGAATTACGGACCTTCCTCACTTTCCAGCCTCAGTTCCTCCTTTATCTTGTCTATGATCTCGCTCGTCGAATACCTGCCGACCATCTCGATACGGAGCACTCTACCCCCTCGGCCCTCGACGAAATCCTCGCCAACTATCTCGCCCTGGCCGTATTCGGCGCCCTTGACCAGAACGTCCGGTTCAAGCTCCTTTATCGCCTCGATCGGCGTCTCCTCGTCGAAGATGGTCACATAGTCGACCGAGCGGAGCTGGAGCAGCATGAAGGCCCGGTCCTCCTGTGCCATGAACGGCCGGGCCGGCCCCTTCAGCTTCCTGGCGGACAGGTCGCTGTTGAGCCCCACGACGAGCAGGTCACCCGATTCCCTGGCCTTGGAGAGCAGGGTCGCATGCCCTCTGTGCAATATATCGAAGCAGCCGTTGGTAAAGACGATCCTCTCCGATCCATGTTCCCGCCTTAAACGGGAAAGATCGTCCAGGCCGAG
>JAGMDA010000830.1 GCA_023128935.1 Candidatus Eiseniibacteriota bacterium
AGCTTCGCGGGCGTTGTCGGCTCGCTGGTCAAGAAGAACCTCGTCTGGGTCGACAAGAGCGAAGGCGATCTCTGCATCGGCTTCACGCCGAAGGGTGTGCTGTTCACGCACTGTCCTGAGTGGATGACCGACGACTACCACGACGAGATCGATCGGATCCGTAGCTGGTTTCTCGCGCACGATTGCACGATGCCTGAGTCGTTCGGTGACATGGGCTGGTAACAACATTCTGGCATGGGACTTGCGCTGTAGGTAGCCAGAAGGCAACGAAGGCAGGCCCCAGCGGAGGAAGCGACGATGAAGAGCAAGGCCGAGATCAAGAGGACGCAGATCGCGAGACGCAACACGCTCCGAAGCATGGGCATCGGCGAACTGGAGCAGGAGCAGGACGTGCAGACCTACGACGAGACGTGCGACGAGATCAGGAACGGCGACTGGGGCAAGGTGATCTGGGAAGATGCCGTAGTGGCGTTCAACTATGACCTTGGTCAGGAAGCCTACGTGATCAACTTCAAGATCGAACGTCCTGACGGCACGGGCGTTTACCTGCGCGTCGTGAACGGCGGTGAGGTTGAGAGCTTGGATGAGGGCGGCGGCTGGATCCCAGCGCCCAAGGCGACGGTGTAGCCTGCACGACGCAACGTGCATGATGCGAGATGTGAGGCCCCAGATCCTGCGATCTGGGGCCTCCTGCGTACAGGGGCCTGACGTCCAAACGCTGGAATCTGGCACTGGGAGGTTGATTCGGCTGGGTTCAACCTTTTCGGCTTGTTACACATGTTCTGGCACGTGGCTTGCACTACTAGTAGCCGTAAGCGAGGAAGAGAGGGTTCACCAGCAGGACGGAGGAAGAGACGATGATCAAGGAGACGACGAAGCTGACGCAGGAGCAGGTAGCGGGACTGATCGGGAGCAAGGAACTGAACGAGATAGCGGTTGCGGCGATGAACCATCCTGATCTGGAAGTCGAGAAGCTCGGCACCAGACTGATCCCGATCGTGGAAGGCAATGCCTGCTACTTCTACGGCATCATGATCACCAACACGAAGAGCGGCGAGTTCACTATCGCAGTGAAGACGGCCGATTCGCTCGCCTTCATCAACAACGAGCAGATTGAAGTGATCAGCTAACCAAGAGAGCGGAGCGGGGCGTCACTAGGCGGCGCCTCGCTCAGAGTAACAATCAGAGTGGCATGAGGCTTGCAGGTATAGGTATCGAGAGGAGAAAGCAGAGATGAGCAACGGCGGAACCAGAAGAGACGAGAGAGGGGAGCAGACTGAGATCCGCCGTGAGCATTCCGGAGGCGAGCATTCAACCAGCAGTATGGAGGACAGGACAATGCAGACGACATTCGCAGAAGTGCTGGAGCGTGAAGAGAACAGGGCGGCTGGCTACTACGACATCGACGTCAAGGCCAGTAGGATCATGCCCGCGATCAGGCGCTCAGGTGTTGAGGGTCTGCCCTCAGAGATCGAGTTCGACCTGAGTGGCTACGACTACAGCCGCTTCGGCTTCGGCCCTTACGGGCAGGATCAGTTCTTCCAGAAGGTCGGGATCCCGATCCCGTACGCGCGGAAGTGCCTTGCGACGCCGGGGATGGACGATGAGCTTCTTGGTCATATCCTTGGCTGGCTCAAGCTCTCCGATGCGACGTGGAAGCTTCGGTGCGATCGGCGCGGGCGTGTGACTCAGGGGCGCGAGACGGTTCGCGGCGTGGTCAGTGAGCGCTACGTGCCCTTCGACAACGTCGACCTGCTCAAGGCGCTGGCTCCGATCGTGGAGGAGCGCGGCCTGACCGTCAAGGGCTACCGCCGGGACGACGGCCACTTCAACCTGAGGCTGGTCACCGAGACGCCGATGTTCCTTCCGGAGCAGGACTGGCAGGATCCGGAGAACAGCGACATCTACGGCGGCTACGTCGTGCGGAACTCGGAGATCAGGCTCGCGGCCGTCAGCGTCGCGGCGCTGGTCTACAGGCTGATTTGCACCAACGGCCTGATCGCTCCGGTCGGTTCCACGAGCGTCTTCCGCCAGATCCACTACGGCAAGCCTGCCGAACGTGTGCGGGCGATCCTGCCGGAGGCGATCGAGAACGTTGACCGTCAGCAGGCGGAGATCTTCCGTTCCTTCACCGAGACGACCATGCAGGTCTACTCGATGGAGCAGGCGGTGCAGGTCGTCAACAGAGTCGGCAGGGCCTCGGAACTGACCAAGGCCGATGTCGA
>JAGMDA010000831.1 GCA_023128935.1 Candidatus Eiseniibacteriota bacterium
TGTCGGGTGGGGCAGGGTTGCGACGCTTTGATCTTGGAGATGGCCGGCTGCAAAGACACAGGCCCTGTGAAAGAGGAGATCTTGATGTCTCGAACCTTTCCGGCGCGACTCGAACAGCGGACGGTAAGAGTTGCGGCATGCAGGCTGCTGGCGGTTTTCCTATGGTGTGCGCTGGGGCATGTGCTGATCGCGTTGGCCGGCGGCGTGGAAGGGGCGGCGCCCCGCTGCGACCCACTCATCCGGACCGCAGCGGAGTTGAACCAGACTTTAGGCCAGGTGTTGAGCTTGGCTTTCCCGGGGCGCATGCCGCTCTGGGAGCTGCCGCGGCCCCACGCCTTCGGGGCCTCCGGCCCATCGGCTTACCACCTGCTCAATCCCAAGTCGATCAAAGGGGGACGCAACTGGTTCCAGCTTCGCGACGCGGAAGCATCTGGGAAAGCCTACCTGCTGCCCGTGGACGTCTTTTGGGAAGACAGCGTTTGGGTTGCAGCCCGAGCGCTTCAAGCGCATCGGCGCTTGGGGCAGGATGATCTAATGCTGCAGGTTTCCAAGCACACGTTTCTGCGCGCAGAGATCAGGTTTGACGGATCCCCAGTTGGGTTATGCGTGAAGAGAGCAATGAACGCCGGAGAAGTAATCACACGCACACTCTTGGGCCCGCCGCCGCTCATCGAGCGCGGCCAGATCGTGCGGCTCATTTACCAGAGCCCGGGCCTACTGGTCTCCGCCAGGGCCGAGGCGCTCGAGAGCGGTGCATGGGGGGAAACGATCCGTGTAAGGCCGCTCGACGCACGCAAGGCCTGCCGGGGCGTGGTGAAGAG
The DNA here is from genome assembly GCA_023128935.1 of Candidatus Eiseniibacteriota bacterium. Taxonomy (GTDB): domain Bacteria; phylum Eisenbacteria; class RBG-16-71-46; order CAIMUX01; family WJJG01; genus DAOVQB01. The sequence goes on from JAGMDA010000831.1 coordinate 822, forward strand.
CGCGTATGAGGTGGAGGTGATGATACCATGATCTGCCCCAGCTCTGGGAACGCGTCCCAAGTGAAAATGAGGCTCGATGGCAAATGGCGCCTAAGCCGTCCATGTCGCCTGCGCGCAGCGGCATCGCTGCTCCTGAGCGCTGTGGGCGGCATGACAGCGATCTGTGTCCTGATGGTTTTCCTGGCCGGATCAGCGCGGGCCGATTCGCTCTGGAGCGAGATGTCGATCAACCTCTTCTCGAACCACAAGGCGATGCATGTGGGGGACATACTGACCGTGATCATCGTCGAGGATGCCTCAGCCTCGAATCAGACCCAGGTGAAGTTGACCAAGGAAAGCAAGACCGACCTGGCTGGGCAGGGGTCGGGGAAGCTTGACTTCATCCCGCTTCTGGGCGGCAAGATGACCTACAAGAAAGAGCATCAGGGCAAGGGCCAGACCACCCTATCCGGGAAGATGAACGCCAGACTCACGGTGACAGTGGTCGAAATCCGGCCCAACGGGAACCTGGTCATCGAGGGCAGCCGCAAGGTCAGGATCAACGAGGATGTCGACGAGATCACGGTGCAGGGCGTAATCCGACCGGAAGATATCGCCGCGGATAACACGGTTCTCTCGACCTATATTTCAGAGGGGCAGATCGGGTACGCGGGATCGGGTCCTGGCAAGCACGCGGGACGGCAAGGGATCATCTTGCGCTTTTTGGACCTGATCTTCTGAGGCCTGAGGGTGGCATGCACGTAGATCAAGGCAGAGACAGAAGGGCAGGGGGCTGTGTGCCTCCACCGTCGCGGCGTGG
>JAGMDA010000832.1 GCA_023128935.1 Candidatus Eiseniibacteriota bacterium
GTCAACAATGATCCCAAGCACGATGATCAACGCAAACAGGCTGCTTCCATTGATGGTTTGGCCTGTTATGCGCATCAGGACAAAGGCGACCAGGAAGGAGAGCGGGATCCCCATGGTGGCAAGCAAGGCATTGGATGTGCCCAGGAAGAGAAGTAGGATGCAGAAGATGAAAACGATCCCAACTAGGCCGTTGTTCCGCAGAACTCCTATGATCTTCGAGATGTCCTTGGTCGAATCCCTCGTAATTTCGAAGTTAATCCCGGAAGGACCATGCATGCGGTACTTCTCGACCAACTCTTTAATACGGTCCACAATGGCATAGGTCGCTCCTCCCGCGCCCTTGGATACTGAAATGGTGATCGAACGCTTGCCCGCCAGACGGGAGAGCACCGTCGATTCCGCGCGCACCATTCGCACTTCGGCGACATCTGAGAGGTGTACGATGCGGCCCTGGGCATCTGCCTTTAGAACGGTTTGGGCGATTTCTTCCGGGGACTCATAGCGGCTGATCGCGCGCACCAGGAATTCAGAGCGCCCAACCTCGATGCTACCGCCAGGCAAATTGACATTGCGGTCGGCGAGAGTTCGGACAACCGCGCCCAGCGACAGCTTCTGCGCGTTCAACTTGACCGGATCGACCTCGACCCAGATCTCTCGGTCCTCGAGCCCGGAGATCTGGGTCTTCGCCACATCTGCGATGCGCTTTATCTCGTCGGACAGATCCTCGGCAACCCTTGCCGCCTGTTCCTCGTCGCCCTCGAAAGTCAGGGAGATGGAAATGACCGGTGTGAAGTCATCGGAACCAAAGTCCTCGATGACAGGATCCTCAGCCGCAGATGGAATCACAGCCTGATCCACGTGCATCCGCACTTCCTGCATCGCGGCAACGAAGTCGGCTCTCGACATCTCCTCGAACTTGATGAAGAAGAACGCCCAGCCCTCACCCGCAGTTGACAAGAGCTCATCTACATGCTCAAGCTTGTCAAGTTCCTGTTCCACAGGGATGACGATTAGGTCTTCGGTCTCCTTGGGCGAGGCACCTGTGTATGGGATCGTAACGAAGACCCAGTTAAAGCTGACGTTGGGCTCCAGTTCCTGCGGCATGGCAAAGAGGGCCAAGAGCCCGCCAAGGACGACGCCCACCATCAAGAGGTTGACGAGCACCGGTCGTCCGACAGCAAAACGAGGCAGGGAGTTCACGACGCATCTCCCTTTCTGTCCTGGGCCGAGGTTGGCGTAGATGAGGATTCGATCACGACCTGGCTGCCCTCGCGCAGGTTCTCCATCCCGATATTCACTAGCGAGTCACCAGGAACCAGGCCCTCTTTGATAATCGTGACGTTGCCTATCATCCGTCCCGTCCGTACATCCCTAGAGTGCGCAGTTCCCCCCTCCACTACGTAGACGAATTCCCGACCAGCTTGCCTGAGGATGGTTTCCCTGGCGACGGCAATCACGTTAGTGAGCTTCTCTAGTGTAAGAGTAGCGCGAACAACCATACCATCCTTGAGTGGGTGATCAGGTGGGTTTTCAAGGACGGCCTCCACTGCGAAGGTCAGTGTTGTCTCATCCGCCTCCGGGCACATGCGGCGAACGTACCCACGGAAGACCTGATCCTCAAGAGCCTTGACTTCAACAAGTACATCCTTTCCAGGCAGTACTCGCGCGATGTTTCGCTGTGAGATTCCTAGACTTAGACGCAGCGAGTCGATATCAACCAGACGGAAGATTGGTTTACCCGCGGAGACAAACATGCCCTCCTCCGCCTGCCGTCTCGTGATGTATCCGGCAAAGGGCGCGCGAATTTCCGTCTCGCGTAGCTCGCGTTCCGCCAATCTCAATGTTGCCGTGCAAGCTTTGACTTCCGCCAGGGCCGCTTGCCAGTTCATACGCCCGATTTCGAAGGCGGACTCGGAGATGTCTCCTGCAGCATAGAGCGTCGAATCGCGCCCGTAATCACTATGCGCTACCGCGTTGCGTGCTCGAGCAGCCATCAATGACGCCTCCGCTTGCCGCAAGTTCTCGCGCGGGACATCTTTCTCCACTATCGCAAGAATCGCCCTGCGGTTAACTCGATCACCGACATCCTTATGCAGCGATTCGATCGTCCCCGTAACCTCCGAGACTATGTCCACCGCGCGATAAGCATCCAGAATGCCGGTGAGTATTGCGCACTCATTGAGATCGTCCAATCTCACAACTGCGACTTCCACCGGCACGGCAGTTTGCTCCTCCTCTGCCTTCTCTGGCTCCCCACAACCCACCAGGATTGCCGCCAAGAGTGGGATGAGCAGGAAAACAAGCTTCCGCGCTCGGTTGAAACGCATAAGGCTT
>JAGMDA010000833.1 GCA_023128935.1 Candidatus Eiseniibacteriota bacterium
TTTGTATTTTCGATTGTCATGATAGAATGAAATCTAATGTTGACCCTTGCATCGCAGGAAACCTGCTTTCTCTGGGGACCCCGCCAGACCGGCAAGACCACTTTTCTCAAGACAGTCTTCCCGAATGCCAAGCGTTACGATCTGCTACTTGCCAACGAGTATCGGCGACTGGTTCGCGATCCCACGTTGATCCGGCAGGAATGCCAAGCTCGCGGGCTGACTGGGGAATCCCAAACCCAACCAATTCTGATCGACGAAGTGCAAAAAATCCCCGAACTACTCGATGAGGTTCACTGGCTCATCGAAAACCGTGGCCTGCGCTTTGTTCTGTGTGGATCCAGCGCCCGCAAGCTGAAGCGGCAGCATGGAAATCTTCTCGGCGGCCGCGCCGTGCGGTATGAGCTGTTTCCTCTCGTCTACCCGGAGATCGCCGACTTCGATCTTCAGAGAGCATTGAATCACGGACTTCTGCCGCGCCATTACCTCAGTCCTTCGCCCCGCCGACTTCAGCAAGCCTATGTCGGGGACTATCTGCGGGAGGAGATTGCGGCCGAGGCTCTGACCCGCAATATCCCGGCCTTTAGCCGATTCTTAGAGGTCGCGGCTTTGTCGAATGGCGAGATGGTCAACTACACCAACATCGCGAGAGAGAGCGGAGTGAGCGCACCCACGGTGAAGCAATACTTCCAGATCCTCGAAGACACGCTAGTCGGCTGCCACCTCCCCGCCTTCCGCAAGCGGGCCAAACGGCGCCTTATCACCGCACCGCGTTTCTACTTCTTCGATATCGGGGTGGTTGCCCAGCTGACCCGCCGCGGGGTGGTGGCACCGGGGTCGGAACTTTTCGGACGTGCGCTCGAGCATTTCATCTTCATGGAGATCCGAGCGCATTCGAGCTATTCGGAAAAGTGCTACCCCCTCTGCTACTGGAGAACCGTGTCGCAGACTGAGGTCGACTTCGTGCTCGGGGATCACGAAGTTGCCGTTGAGGTCAAGTCGACCAGTCAGGCCATCGATCGCCACCTCCGGGGTCTGCGCGCCCTAAAGGAGGAGTACGCGGCCAGGCACTACATCTTGGTCTCGCTGGATCCACGGCCGCGCACCACCGAGGACGGCATCCAGATCCTGCCCTGGCGGGAATTCCTCGAGCGGCTATGGGGCGAGCGATTGATCTAGACCAGGCTTCTCACCAGCTCCCGGGGGGTACCTCCAGCCTTCATGGAGCATGACGGGCTATTTCTTCTTCCTGAACAGGTTCTTGAGCAGGTCCTTCACCTTCTTCTCGACCTGCTTGCTCTTCTGCTCCTGATCCGCTTGGGCCGCCGAATCCTGGTCTGCCCCTAGCAGATCCTCCAGCAGCTCGCCGGCCTGATCGAGTACTTCCTGTTGTAGGCGCTCGCGTTCTGCAGCCAGTCGCTGCTCGGCTCGCTGCCGGGCGCCCTCGCGCAGCTTGTCCATGCTCAGAGACACCTTCGGCCGGGGCAAGCGGCCGGATATCTCCAGCGGAACCAGGATACGGTTGCCCGAGCCATCGAACAGGATCGGCACCAACTCGGAGGGCAGTTTGGCGCGCAAATCCCCCGACAGCTCCCGGGGAAGGAGCAGCTCAACGGAGAGCGCCAGTGCGCCGTCGATCGATTGCCAGCCCGTCGCGCTCAGTTCCACCTGGTCGGCCTTCAACCGCATGCCGTCCACTACAACGCGCCCGTTCTGGATGTCGAAAGGCTGCTGCCAATCCGAGACTGCCAGCTTGCCAAGCTGAGGCGCCTTTAGGAATGCCACCAGTGCTTCCTGCAGTGGATGGCCCGTGATACTGGCGCTGCGCGTCTGCATGTTACCGGTCGAGGAGAAGGTTTCCAGGTTGAGTCCCAGCGAGTCGTTCAAGTCGCCCGACATCTTCACTGTGACGTCTATTTCCCCGCTGAGGAAACCTCCCAGGCGTCCGAAGCGGTTGAGATCGTTCGCATAGCTGTACAACTGACCGGCCTGGATCTGCTGTAGCTGCATTTGCACATCGAAGTGCGGGCTCTCAGGCCGGCGGTAGTCGACAGCACCCTTGGCGGCCAGTTGACCGCCAAAGGCCTCCAGGCCGACACCATCGAGGTTGATCACGCCCCGGTCGAGTTGCACAGTTCCGCGCGCACGGCGGGCCACCGCTCGATTGATCTTCAGCTCATCGACATGCAGTGCGATGCGGCCTTCAAGGCAGGCCAGCAAGGCTGCGGGTGGGACAGCTTCGCCAGCGTCTCGGGTACTACCTGCCTGCGAGCCCACGTCAGCCATGCGGGGACTAGCTCCCGCCTGTCCTGGCGGCGGCATCAATTCATCCAGGTCCAGGCGCTTGCTGTGCAGATCCAGATCGATCGTCGCGACACCGGCGTTCGCAGCCTGCGGGCTTAGCGCAGTGTAGTTGGCCACGGTACCGTTCAAGCGTAGATCGCTCGCGCCCAGGTTGCCCTGCAGGTTCTGAATCAAGAGCTCCCGCTCGCGCAGCGTGATCAGGCCGCTGAGATTCTGCAGCGCCACTGGTAGTTGGGGAGTCGTGGCAGCGGCGCCAATGAGCCGAATGGTGCCCACTGGGGTAAGTGCGGTGGACGACCCCGCCGGGCTTACCCCAGTGGGGTCGTCCACCGCGCCGGAGACGACCAGCTGAGCGACCGCCCGTCCGCCCAGTTGCAGGGAATCCTGCGGCGGCTGCAGGGCGGCGATGTCAGATAAGTCCACGTCCGCGTCAAGTTCCACGACAAGGCGCGGGCGGGTGCGATAGTTGGTCACCGTTGCCCGGACGCGAAGGCGGCTTTCCCCGCTGCGCGCCGCGAACTCGGTAATCTCGATCGTGTCCGGGTCGGCGTGCAGTTGGAGGGTCACTTCTTCGACGGGTGCCGGAAGCATGGGGTGCTGGATGCGACCCTCGGACAGCGTCAGATCGAGCGTGAACTCAGGAATAAGACCGCCCGAGGTCTCCGCCAACTCCGCGCCAGTGCCGGACTGCGGCGCGAGGGCTCCGCGGATGATCGCCACCAGGGAGAGCGTGCCCTCCGAGCGCATGCCCTCCATCTCGGGAAACATCGCGTCTGGTAGGTAGCCCAAGATGTTGCCGATGCTGGCTGGCCCGCCCTCGAGCCGCAGGTCGGCGACGGGCGTGCCGGTGGAAACCTCAGCTACTTGCCCCGTGAGGGCAACGGGCAAGTCGCCCATCTGCAGGGTTGCCTGGCTAATGGTGAGCAGATCGGCGCGGGCATCGAATGCCAAACGCTTGCGCAGCTGCAGTGAGATCCCCCGCCCGAGCGTGCCGGCTGGAAGGTGCACCCTCAATGTGTCGATCGTGGTCTCGCCCTCCAGCCGCACGTGTCCCTCCGCCATGGCCTCCGCCGACAGACGCTCCGTCACACCGCTCAGAACAACGAACGGCTTGCCATCGGGGTCGTAGATGCACACGCGCCCGTTACGGACCAGTAACTCGCGCAGCTGAATGTCCACCGGGGAGCTGGCCAGCGCGGGGGCGCGGCCGGCTGCGGCCGGTTGCGCATCGGTCCCCCGAGG
>JAGMDA010000834.1 GCA_023128935.1 Candidatus Eiseniibacteriota bacterium
GAACGGATGCTGAAGCTGCTGGGCCAGCCGTGGGACTGTTATGTCCTCTACCAGATCCCGCTGGAGCGGCTACCCGTCGAGGGCCAGTACAGCCTGCTGAAAGGGGTCGTCGCGGGCAGTGGTCTCGTCATGGTCGGCACAGACGACAAGCGCGTACTGAAGGAGAAGAACCGGCTGAAGTCACTGCCTGCCTTCCTATCACAGGGGACGCCGTTCACCGGATTGCCCTTCGTTCAGGAATCGGTCTTGAAAGGGCTTAAGCCCCGCAAATGGACCGACGCCGAAGCGGCACGGCGGATGATGTCAGCGTATCGCATCAAGAGCGGACGCGGCCTGCGGCTCGTCGGTCGGCCGGACCTCGGCCACGATATCGGCTGGGACACACAGTACGAGTACTGGTCGCAACTGGTCGGGCGCGCCGTGCTGTGGGCCGCCGGGCACGAGCCGAAGATGACACTTGCGGTAACCGCGAGTATTCCCAGCTGTGACCGTGCGGAGCTTTCCGGCCAGAAGATCGCGGTCCAGTGGGCGCATCCCAAGGCGCCGCGGGGACTGGAGATCGAAGCGTCGCTACGGCGCTTTGATGGTCAGGTCACGCCGCTGGCCGTCAAGAAGCACGCCGCTGAAACCGGCACACTCACGTGCGGCGTGCCCGACTTGCGGGCGGGCCGGTACTTCGTTGACGTTCGTGCCCACGGCACAGCCGGCGCAGAGAGTTGGGCATCAACAACGTTTGCAGTCACGTCGGCGCGGCGCGTTGCTTCGCTTACGCTTGACGCTCCCTATTCAGAGTTCGGCGGGACGCTCTCGGGCAAAGTCTCTCTGAAAGGTCCGCCACTGACGGATGAGCTTGTCCGCATCGATCTTGTCGATCCGCACAATCGCATCGTGGCGCGGTCGGATCTCGCCGCCGGCGGTACCCTATCCTTCAAATTCGATGTTGAGCCCTGGATGCCGATGCTCACGCGCGTAGTCGCCCGATTGCTGGCCGACGGCGAGGAGGTGCACCACCGCTATGCCTACTTCAACGTGACCAAGCGCAACCGCGGGCGGTTCAACTTCCTGATCTGGGGACATCCCAAGGGAACGCTGGCCCCCTGGGCGGAGCGGGCACTGGCCAAGTATGGCGTGACGCTGGAACTGGGACCGAATGGGCTGCTATCACCTCCTTCCTACGGCAGCCCGCACCCGCACAACTACGTGGCCGCCAACGAGATCGCCTGGGTGCCCTCCACGGTCCACATCGAGAACAGGCTGGACGATGAAGGGATCATGGCCGAAACGGGGTGCTGGAATGACCCGGAGCGGACCGGGCCGCGCCTGAAAAAGCTGGCCGATCTCTGCACGCTTTCCCGACAGCACGGTGTCTTTGTCTACAGCCTGGGTGACGAGATCGCCACCCGCGGCTCGTGCCTGTCGCCGCACTGCTTAAACGCCTACCGCAAGTACCTCCAACAGGAGTACGGCTCGGTCGAGGCCTTGAACGCCTCGTGGGGATCAACTTACGCGAGCTTCGATGAGATCGAGCTTCTCGATCCCAAGGACAACGACGGGGCGGAGGCCAAGCGCCAAGGCATCTACGCACGCTGGTACGATCGCCAGGCCTTCCAGTGCTACAACATCTGCCAGTATTACAAGCAGTTTGGCGACACCTACCGGCAGATCGACCCGAAGGCGTGGACCGGTTTCGAAGGGGCCGGTGGATTCGGTAGCGGCATCGATTACGACCTGATTGTCCGCACGAACCAGTTCTGGGTGCCGTATCCGGACCTGGGCGACGAGGTGCTCCGGTCGCTTGCCCCGCGCGACTTCCCGCGGGC
>JAGMDA010000835.1 GCA_023128935.1 Candidatus Eiseniibacteriota bacterium
ACCGAGCCGCAGTCAAAGCCCAGCACCGTCCGGTTGTTCTCCAGCGGTTCGGCGTACGCGACGGGAAAATACTCCTGCCGACTCGCCGCCGGCGCCAAGGCGCCCTGCGCCTGGCGCTGGTTGATCCGGTAGCCATCGATCCCATCCTCGCGGGCGGTCTGCTCGTGGGCCGAGCGTTCCGCCGCCGCTACGCGCGGGAGCCATTCGAACGCGTAGATGCCGGCATGCCGCGCGAGCACCGGCCCCACAAACGCCAGAAACTCCTCGCGGTCGACGAGCTTGGAGCCGTCGTAGAAACGCCCCAGGGCGGCGAGTTCCTGACTGCAGGTCTCAAGATCCAATTCTGTCACCGAGGTCAGGCCATCCGCCTCGTGATCGAACACCATCTGCGTCTGTCGCTGTTCCGTCCCGCGCACGACTGCGAAACCAACCAGCGACAGTCCCAGCCCGGCGCAGATCACCACCGCGAGCACCACATGGCGTCTCCACGAGGCCCGGGGTTGCTCGAATGAGTGCTCTTCTCCACCGTTCATAGCCGTCATCCTTATCGCGCGGGCCTACAGGTGCTGATACTTACCCGCCCGGCGCTGGCCTCCGCCTTGTACCCGGCCCGCCGAACAACATCCTCGGCCCGCTTGCGCTCACTGATATCAACGAAGCTGCCCAGCAGCAGCACGGCCCCCATCCACCAGGCAAACGGTGGCCCGGCGGCCAGGATGGCCGCTATGAGCCACCTGAATCGCCATCAGCATCCTCCCATGTATTCTGATATCGACATTGGGCTCGTCCGGCTAAAGCTCGTGTGGTATTGAAATACAAGGTGACTTCGTCGGTTGCCATCTCTTCCGGAACATGGGCATCTTTGCCTCGATGGGCAACGTCTGCTGGCGACTGCTTCGATCTGTGACGCTGTCAACCTTGCGGAGGAGGAGCAAACCGTGTTGGCGGTCTGGTCTTGGGTCCAACGAAGTCTGACTGATCTGAATGTGGCCTCAGGAGTCGGCGGTATAGACACCGCCTTCACCCCTAGATATCGACTTCTTGCTAATTCTCTGCCGCGGCCGGGAAGCGCATAGGCATGCGGTCTGCCGGAAGGATCCGTCCGTAGCTGTGCCCCAAGCCGCCAACAGCTATTGGCAGCATTGGGATGGACAGGTTCCTGCCGCTGGGTTGAACAGGCCTATTTTACTGCCGCAGTGGTTCCCTCTCTCTCCTAGCAAACGCGTTGCAGGCATTCATGATACGCGGCCGCCCACATGCAGGATCTTCAGCTGCACACCTGCTCGTGCAGCGCTCCAGCCTCTCCTGGAACAGGACTTGCGGCGGTGTGGATGTGAACTGTGCAGTGCCGCAAGGTGCAGCCCCGTCATACCCAAAGAGTGCGGACGCGTGATCAGGGCTGCGGCACTGGGCACAGAAGTTGTATAATTGATCGGAGGGATCAACGCTTATAAAGCCTTGCTGCCAGGCTGATCAAGGGGAGGAATCCATGCGTGTGGTTCCCTGTTAGCAGCCTGCAGTCCCGGGAGTTATGAGGCCGTCATCCCAACCGCCCTCGCAACGGTTGGTCGCTGTCGCTTGTTGGCCGATACGCCTCTCGGGCAGGAGGAAAGCAACCCATGCTGAGTTGGCAATCAACAAGGCCGCGTGAGACACATTTCTGCCTCGGGCTCTGGCGACCTGCCCGGATGCGTGCGATCACTACCCCTCCGCCGCCCGTTGGCAAGTATCCAGCGAAGCGCAGGCGGGTCACCTGGTCGCAGGCAGCGTGCGCGGGCACCATCCTCCTTGCGTGCTACCTGCTTGGCCCATCATGTCCCACAAGCCGTGCGTGGGACCTCGACATCATCGTTTCGACTGTGACCGACTCGGTGGATGCGGTTGCGCTAGTAGCCGACCCCTGTGTCATAGACCACTTGTACGCCCTCTTGGCCAAGGTCGACTCAGTCAGGACGACACGACCATCCGAGGATGAGATCGCGGTCTCCCATGACGGCGGTGCTAACTGGTCCAATCTCGCTTTTCACCCGGCACCCAGCCTGGGCCGGGGCGGAATCGATATGGCGTTGGGGGAATCCACGCTGTGTGTTGCTGAGACCCGCTGCGATTCCTCATCCTGTGCCTTGGTCACCTCGAGCTACAGTCCGGTAACGGGAGATCACCTGTGTGCGGCGGTTGTGCTCGACAACCTAATCGGCGTGGGTGACGTGAGTCTCTGCAGTGACCAGATGGTGGGAGTGACGGCCACGTCGCTCTATCTGGCGGCAGTAGTCGATCAAGGATCCGGACCGCTGCTCTACTTCGCCCGTTCCCTCGACGATGGATTGACCTGGCAAGATGGCGCGCAGCTGGCCGACGGCAATCTGGAGTGGATTGATCTAGCCGCTACACCCGAGGTAGGCGGCCGGATCTTCCTGGCCTATATCTGTGGAAACGAGGTGCACCTCGCGCTGAATCTCGACTGCGGCCACAGCGAGTATTGGGCGGAGGTCTATTCGGTCACGGGGCCCGCCGCAGAGGGCAGCCGTCCCGCAGTTGCCGTTCACGCCCCGGTGGCCCTGCTGGCGGTCGAGATCCCCGAGGGCGACATCGCATACTGCCGTAGCCTCGATACTGGCATGACCTGGTATCCGTGGAGTTGCCTTGTTGGCACGGCTCACCACGAGACGGCACCGCTTCTGTCAGCGGACGGCTGTGGCGTCTTCCATTTCCTCTACACGGATGTAACAGAAGCCAACCTTCTACACCGCGCTTCGACAGCACTCGAACCTCCTGGTTTCTGGGGTGATCCCCAAATCGTCAGCGACGAGGCCATCTGGGTGGCTCCCGAAGCCACGGACCTGGATGCTCTCGCTGATCCCGGCGGGGGTTCTGGAGCCCTTTTTGTGCATGCCGGAGAACGGATCACCTATTTTGACGCCGAGCGCCCGGCGGCCGCCTTGGAGGCGGACACGCGTCGACCAAGCGTTGGAAACAGCAAACTGGAAGCAACCTTCACGCTGCAATTGGCCGGACAGAACCCCACTCGCGGTCCTGTGGATCTGCTGGTCCGTATGGGCGGCCATGGGAACCGCGCTGCCGAGCCCAACGCCACCGGCGCACGCACCGATCCATCCGGCAGTCCCTCTGCCACGGGCACCGTGGCTTCCTTGAGTGGACACATGGATCAAGGAACAGGAGTTCGACTGGAGATCCTCGACCCGGCCGGGCGA
>JAGMDA010000836.1 GCA_023128935.1 Candidatus Eiseniibacteriota bacterium
GCTCCCAGTCACCATTCACATCACCCATCCGAATGGCTATGAAATCGGCCTCGACATTGTGCTCGAGCGGTTCAAAGACAACCGAGTCCGGATCGAACGCCCAGTCGCCCGATGGAAGCATCTCCAGCCCAACCGCCGCCCGAACGATCTTGATGGCATCGAAGGCATTGATCTGGTCATCGCCCGTCACATCTGCGGCCCGCTCCTTGTAGGGATCATCGAGTAGCTCCAGCCCTGTGCTGTGGCGAATCACTTTTAGCGCATCAATGGAGTTGATCCCGCCCAGGTCGTCGGATTTGCTGATGCTCAGCGTGTAGTTGCCCTGCGGGTAGCTATCAAAGGCGTATTCCCCGCCCGCATCGGTGCCAACATCAGGGTTCGGCGGACCCATCGACAGCCAGGCTCCCGGTACCGGCCCGTCCAACCAGTAGTAGCCCACCCGTCCTGACACAATCACGCCCACATCAATGTAGATCATGCCATAGGGATACACGTCCACCCATCTGACATCGGATATGGGATTGCCGTGTCGGTCACCCAGACCACAATACGCCTCATCGAAGGTGATCTGCGTAGTGTCGGCCGCAACTACTGGGGTTACAAGAATCGCAAACAGCGTGTCCGGGTCCACGCCGGGGACAATCGGGTCCAATCCGCCGGTTTCATCGAACCATTGCACGGTGATCTGTTCGCCCACGACACCGCCTGTGAAGGTCTCACCGGGCACGTAGGTTTCGATGCCGGAGTAGGTTAGTTTTGTCGCGTTGTAATCAAAATAGAGAGAGATGACGCCGAGGGAGTCCGAGCCGATAAACTCAATCGGTACCGGTGTCGGCTCCATCTGGACGATGTCAGTCGTGCGAACAATCATATTGTTGTCACTGAAAATGCAAATGAAGTTATGCTTGGTTAGCGTATCAGATGCCGCGGCGGTTGCTACAGTCAAGGTCACGCTATACAGGTCTGGCTCGGTATATTCGAAGGTGGGATGTTGGATCGTCGTGTTCACGGTGCCATTCCCATCCAAGTCCCATTCCCAAGAAGTGGGTCCGTTTTCAGAAAGGTCGGTGAAGCTGACCAGAAGCGGGGGCCAGCCCTCAGTAATGTCAGCCGTGAAGTCTGCGCGAACCCAGCAGGGATTTGGGTCGCAACTATCTATGCCCCACTGCATCTCCCCGCCTACCGAATTGCATTCCTCGAAAGGCAGAACCTGGCACGCATCGCCAATGCAACAGGCCCGCCACATGCACGGGTTCGGATTGCAGCTATCGACCCCGACCTGCCACTCCCCGCCATACAAAGTGCATTCCTCGAGAGTCAGCACCTGGCACTCCTCACCGATGCAGCAGGCGTACTCCAAGCATGGGTTGGGATTACAGCTATCGATGCCAAAGCGCCATTGCCCACCGGCATCAAGACACTCCTCAAGCGTCAAAAGCTGGCAAGCCTCGCCCATACAGCAGGCGTACTCCGGTGGCGGATCGTTGGGATCGCACTCGGCGCCGGGTGTGTTGATTCCCATCGCGCCGAAGCAGATTGCGTGCCAGGCTTCTGGGGCAGGAGCGCAATTGGCGAATCCCCCAAAGAGCTTGCTGGGATCGGGGTCAATGCCAAGTGGGATTACCGTCTCACCAGAGTAGGCATACCCGGTGAAGTAATAGACCGGCACGAAGTTGCCTGACCAAGGCGTGCCAGTGGCAACCAACGCAATACCTTCCACCGGACCAGGCCAGTTCCCGGTCGGCAGCTGCAGTCCTTGGACTGGAAAGCAGGCGTCGTAGCCGTAGAAAGCGTAGATATCAGGGTCAAAGTCAGCCAAACCAAACTCGGTGCCGCAGAACTCACGCTCCCCATTCCAGGCTGCCAGCACGAACCAAGTGGACAGCGTACCGTCATTGTCGATTCGCGTGAGCTGATCTTCCGCGGCGGTGATTGCATATTGGTCATAGTCCCCGCAAGCATCATCCGGCGCTTCGGTGTATGCAAGTTCGGGTACGTAGTGGGCTATGAAGACCCCGTTTACGAGCATGGAATGTAGCGCGCACCCCACGGGCCGTGCTCCGATCAGGCCACAAGACGGATTGCCAGCGGGAGAGCATTGTGAGCTTTCCGCGAGGGTAAAGTCCGCATTATCGGGGTCACAAAAGAGTGGATCTGCGGAGATGTTGCCGAGCATAGATTGGCCGTGTGCGATCACTTGCAGGCCGCTTTCCCAGTCCGCCACGAAGGCAAGGTCCCCAGATACCGCGACGTCGAAGGCACGATCCGGCGTGTCATAGGAGCCGGCGAGGACGGGACTCGAGGGATTGCTGATGTCGATAATCTGCAGGCCGCTATGATCGTCCGCTACGAAGGCGAGGTTCCCCGATACCGCAACGCCGCGGGCCTGATCCGGCGTGTCGTAGGAGCCGGCGAGCACGGGGTTCGAGGGATCGCTGATGTCGATAATCTGCAGGTCGGCGTCCGCCACAAAGGCGAGATCCCCCGATGCCGCAACGGCATAGGCATTATGAGGTCCCGGCGAGC
>JAGMDA010000837.1 GCA_023128935.1 Candidatus Eiseniibacteriota bacterium
GTCGCCGTAGCTGAAGCTCCCGGTCGACGCGCCGCCTTCATCCCGCCCATCGATGTCACTCATCCCCGCCGTCAGGAAGCTTGCTCCCAGCGCGCCCCACTCCATCCGGTGCGAACCCGCCACATAGCTGAAGCGCCTGTCCTCCTCCATGCCCAAGGCATGCATCCCGGAAATCTGGCTTCCACAGGTCCAACCCAGGGTAGCGGGATTCCAGTAGCCGGCTGTAGCGTCCAGGGCAGCGGCAGTGCCAGCCCCGCCCATGGCAAGGATTCGAGTCCCCACTCCCATTCGCAAGAATGGTGCAGCGTGATTGCTCGAGTCCTCGTTCTCTCCTCCGGCAAGCACGACTCCCGGCGTCGCCAGGAAGAGGGCCAGGACGAGGAGCAGAGTCCAGGGAACTGCGCCCCCACTCCTTCTCAACATCGTCTTACCTCCTTAGTTGAACCGCATCGTCACCCAGAACAACGAACCGGCTGTCTGGAACTAAAACCTCATGCTGGGGACCCACCCTTTCGGGCGGGCCCCAGCCTTCATCGCTTACTCTCTCCAGATCACGGCCTTGACTGTCGCACCCTTCTTGGCGGAGCCGTCATTGGCCTCGATCCGGATCATGTAGGCCCCGTTGGCAAGCTCGGTGCCGTCGGCAGCCGTACCGCCCCAAGGAACCTCGTATGAACCTCCACACTCGTGGTACTCGCTCGGAAGCGTCGTCACATACTGACCGGCAAAGTCATAGATCTTTACCGTCACTGTCGCCCCGCGGCTCAACCCGAAGTGGATCCTTCCGTCACCATTATCCGGATGGAACGGGTTCGGATAGATGTAGGCATCGCTCAGGGACAGCACCCGGTGTTCGGCCATGATCTGTACCGCGACAACCGCCGTGTTACCGACCAGGTCACTCACCGTCACCTTCAGTGTGTACTTGCCCAGAACGAGTCCATCCTCCACCGCACCGCTAATAACACCAGTCTCATCCATAACAACAGGAGTGCTCAGTTCGACCTCCGAACCGTCCGGCGCAACGAGCACCGCACTCCAAGTATTCACGCCAGCACCGCGATCAGAAATCTCAGCCTGGAAGCTGAAGGCCTCACCCGGAGGAGTGCTCCCACCTGCAGGCGCGATCAGGTCAACCACCGGCGCCGACATGTCGACCACGAATCTCTGCTCCACATACGAAGCAGCGTTCCCGGCCCAGTCAAGGAGCCCCGTGTCGTATATATGGTACTCCTCTGCCTGCGGATCCCAGTGGCAGTCGCCATAGACGAGCACTGGGCTCCCGCTCTGCGGATCGATCCAGAGGGTGTCCACACTCGTGCACTCCCACCCTGTCGTTCCACCGCTGTCCGTGTGGTGCTTATCTGAGTAGATCGTGACTTCGATGATGTCGCCATCGGTTATCCGGTGACCGCCTCCCATGATCGGGAAGCCGACCATCATCGTGTCGCTCGGCGAGTATGAGTAGGTGTACTCACTATATGGAGCCTGCCCTGTGGTATCCGAAACCGGTGCATACAGATCCGGCGTTATGTACGGGATAACCTCACTGGCTGTCCCCTCATGCAGCAGCAACCGCTCTTCAATCTCGTCCACATCGATCTGATCATCCTCCTCGTAATCGTGGTGGATGAGCCAGAGGTCGTACTTGAAGCCGCTACTCTCCGTCGCGTCGTCTTCTTCTTCTATGCGGACACCTGCGCCAGCATCGTAGATATAGGCGGTCAGCATCTCCTCTATCTTCAGCTCTTCCCACTTGGGATTCATGTAGCCCGCCACGTTGCGCAGGGTGGGGTTGCTGATCCAGCCACCGTGGAACTGCACGATG
>JAGMDA010000838.1 GCA_023128935.1 Candidatus Eiseniibacteriota bacterium
GTGGAAATCAATCCTGGCATCCCCCCTGGTGACGGTTGGGAACCTAAGCACGCCCGGTACACGTCGGTCCGTTTGCTTGGCAACCACCCGAACCCCTTCAGTCCCATGACCCGAATCGAGTACTGCTTGCCGCACCCTGAATGCGTGACTCTGAAGGTCTTCGACACTGCCGGCCGACTTGTCAGGACCCTCATGGACGGTGAAACCATGCCCGCCGGCCACCATGCGGCCGTATGGCAGGCTCGCAACGACCGCGGACGCCGCGTGCCCTCAGGCGTCTACCTCTATGTGCTCGATACGGGGACACGCATCCAGCGCGACAGGGCCTGTGTGATCGAATAGGTTGGCCCACTCGGGGGGTTAGGCATATATGTACGCCGCCCCGCGCACGTGCCTCCCAAATGCCCCCTCTGAACAGCAGCAGACCGGCAGCACAGCCTGCAGAAACGCACTTCAACGCCCCCTAGCTGCCGTGCTACACTCTCCTGGGTTTGCTTAATCGGGGATCCGGTGGGACCGTTGACTTGCCAGGCTAGGACGGCCTGCAAAGAGAGTGGGCATTGAAACCAATTGTCAGATTCGTTCCCCACATTGCCATGCTCGCCGCCCTTGTCCTCGCTTTTGGCGGCGTTCTGACCGAACTGGTCAGGGATTGGATGCGGGACGCCAATTACAATCACGGATTTCTGATCCCAGTGATTTCGGGCTTCGTTCTCTGGGGCAAACGCGAGGAACTTGGGAGCCGCTCACCGTCGCCTTCTACATGGGGCTTGCTCGGCCTGCTCCTAGCCCTGGCTATGATCATCCTCGGTACAGCGGGCGCTGAGGTGTTTACTCAGCGCGTGGGTTTCATTGGGGTTCTGAGCTCACTAGTTCTTTTCATCTTCGGCTGGCGTTACCTGCGTTTGACCCTTTTCCCTTTGGCCTTCCTCCTCCTCGCCATCCCCCTGCCCTACGTCATCTACTACGGTCTCACCGCACCCATGCAGGCCTTCGCCGCCAAGTGCGCCATCTGGGGTCTGGGCCTCGTCGGCGTTCCCGCCGTCGCTCAGGGCAACATCATCCACCTTCCTCAGGCAAGCCTAGAGGTTGCCGAGGCGTGTAGCGGGATTCGCTCGCTCTATTCCTTCCTGGCCATTGGTGCTCTAGTTGCCTATCTCGCCCCCATCCTGTGGATGGGTCGCTTGATTCTGTTCCTGTCCGCCCTTCCCCTCAGCGTGGCCGGAAACGCCGTCCGCGTCTGGGGAAGCGGCATGGGCGCTTTCCTGATTGGTCCCGAGGCAACGAAAGGCACAATTCACGAGCTTTTCGGGATTCTGGTCTTCGTGGTCTCTCTGGCGGTGTTCTTCCTATTCAAGAAAGTAGCAGGAAGCCTATGGTCGCCCGCACCATCATCGCAATCATCCTCATCGGGTTCTCGGGATTCTACGCCAGAGATATCCGGCTAGACCGGCAGTTCTCGGTTGTGATTCCCTCGCTCGAGCAGCTCCCCGCGGAAGTGGGCGGTTGGCATGCCGAGGACTTCGCCATGGATGTCGGATCCGCGCGGGTTCTGGCGGCCGATGCAACGCTCCAAAGGCGATATCGCCGCGGCGATGGAACCGAGGCTTGGCTCTTCGTCGGGTATTTTGCGCAGCAGCAGGTCAACTCGCAAATCCATTCTCCCAGAAACTGCATCCCCGCAGGGGGGTGGACAGTCTCATCCCTCGAGAATGTTCATCTGACACTCAACGAAGCTGCCCATCCCGCGACACACATGAGAATCACCAGAAACGAGTATTCCGACGACGTCTTCTACTGGTTCAGCACGCAAGGAGGCCGGATGGGGGGCGAATACGCCCTCAAGTGGGACCTGGTCAGGAACTCCCTCGCCCGGCGGCCCACGAACGCCGCGTTTGTCCGCTACACTGCAGCGCGCGCCGACTCTGCTGCGCTCCATGAACTCATGGGGCTAATGCAGCCTTCGCTTGACCAGGTTCTTGGAAAAGCCGGACTCAAATGACCACATCCTCCCCCTCATCCGGATCCATGGCCGCCGTTTCGGTAGACGTCGAGGATTATTTCCAAGTCGAGGCTCTGAAACAGCACTGCCCCCATGCCCGATGGGACTCATTCGAAGACCGGACCGTGCCCAATACTAAGCGACTATTGAAGATCTTGGAGTCCCAATCGGCGAAGGGGACATTCTTTGTCCTCGGCTGGACTGCCCAGCGTCACCCCGATCTGGTGCGCCGCATTGCGGCAGCGGGGCACGAGATTGCATCCCACGGATACGATCATGAGCTCATCTACAACCAGACCCCCGAGGCCTTCCGCGCGGATGTCAGGCGCGCCCGGGAGCTGCTTCAGGATCTGAGCGGCCAGGAAGTCATCGGCTACCGCGCTCCCTCCTACACCATCATGGAGCGCACCCTATGGGCGCTCCGCATCCTGGCAGAGGAAGGCTACCGCTACGACTCGAGCATCTTCCCGATCGCCAGGAGGCGCTACGGCATGCCCCGCGCCAATCGGTGGCCGCACCGCATTCGCCTTGACGATCGATATAGCATTGCCGAATTCCCCCTTCCTACTGTCCGGATCGGCCCGCTGAACATGCCTGCCACCGGTGGGGCCTATTTGCGCCTGCTTCCGCTCAGCTTCCAGCGGTGGGCGCTGGGGAGGATGCTAAGGGCTGGGCGACCCTTCGTATTGAACGTCCACCCGTGGGAGTTCGACCCTGAGCAGCCACGCTTGCCGGTGGGCCTCCGAACGCGGT
>JAGMDA010000839.1 GCA_023128935.1 Candidatus Eiseniibacteriota bacterium
ATCTGTGGGCCTCGCCGGCACAGGCGCTCTGCTTCGACAAGAAGTTCCTCCCATTTGTGGCGACGCCGGGTGAATCCTTCGATATGCGGGTGTGGAAGATCAGCAATGCCGGCCTTAGAAGTGAGGGCTCAGCCGGCATCGAATGGTCTTCTTCGAACCGCAGGATCGCCAGGGTTGACTCCACTGGCCGGGTCAAAGCGCGCCGGCCAGGAGAGGTCACGATCCGGGCAAGCATCTCCCCCAAGATCTTCGATGAGGTGCCTGTGAAGGTCATTCCTGAAAGGGAGGGCAAGGTTGATCTCGACCTTATCTGGATCGAGCGCTGGATCAGGGACAAGGACGGCAATCTGGTCAAGCGCGATTGGGACGCGGAGGTCACTGGGCCCCGGCCGGGTGAATCGCTGGTCTGGCACGCGCACATCATCAACGTTGGCGAGAAGACCTGCAAGCTCGCCCAACTCACCCACTCGGTTGACGGCGTTACAGTTAGCAAGGCCGCCGTCATCAAGGATCTCCTTCCTGCGGGGCTGCTGGTCGAATACGGCGAGAAGATCGGCGATGTCCCCCTGCTCCGCCACCGGAACGAGCGGGTCATGGAGTTCCTCGAGACGCCCTTTGACGGCAAGCGCCACGTCATCGAGGTCGAGCTGGTTCCGCGTGGCGACGAGGACTCGAACCCGAACAACAACACGCTGACCGTGTGGTCGGACGGTATCGTCTTCGGCTACTACGTGAGTGAGACCTCCTACCACGGCTTCGGCGCCATTCAGCGGATCGGGGCCGGTGAGGGCCTTCCGGACGACTTCAAGGTACCCCACAAGGACGCCACGTGGGGCATCGAGGAGTGGGGCAGGCGGACCTCGACCTCGTACGACCGGTTCCAGCGGATCGTTCGGGTCTTCAACCACCAGTTCGCGATCTCGAAGCACCCGCTTACACCGGAAGGGATTACCGAGCGAATCAACGGTGAGATGTTCATCATCCCGGACCCGGAGAGCGCCAATGACACCTTCGGTGTGAACGGCAACAAGTTCGGCAAGCTCAACAAGACCATAGACCTGATCTGGGGCCACGTGATGGACAAGAGCTGCTCGTGGGCCGCGTTCAAGTACGACCGGCTCCAGGACGACTGGCGCAAGGGCTCGTACCCGTACATTGACACCCCGTTGATTCACGAGGTGAGCCACGCCCGCTACCTGATTGACCTGTACGGCTCGAACATATGGCATGGAGACATCCACATCCTGAATTCGGACGGGACCCGGGCCTTCCCGGATGAGAAGGTCAACGGATACGACCTCTTCGCCCGGCTCGAACGGCACACCGCGGAACAGTACAACCAGGCGGAGAAGAGGGAAAAGACCAGCCATCTGAAACGGACGATCTCGGGCCACGGCAATATGGTTGGCGGCATGGGATACGCGAACGGCTGGTGCGAACACTCCGCGTACTCCTGGGAGCGCATCCGGGGCCGGCGCGCGCGCGCCGGCGTCTGGAACGCCTCGCCGCCGCTCGGCGAGTTCCTGAACGTGATCCCCGACAAGAACGTCGTGCTGGTCCAGT
>JAGMDA010000084.1 GCA_023128935.1 Candidatus Eiseniibacteriota bacterium
GTAGGGCGATCCAGGCCCATGGGCTCCAACCCAAGACCCAGCCGAGAAGAATGACCTGGACCGCCCGCGGCAGCGCTGTGTGGGCGAACACCAAGAAGAGCAGGCCAACTACAAGGATCGGATTCCCCTGGAGCGCAGCCTGCATCCATAGAGGAGAGGCTGCCAGAAACCACGCCCCCGCATTTGTCCCGGCCGGCCCGCGTGTCCTTTGCCTGCCGACCAGCAGCAGCGACGTGGCGCCCATGAGGATCCCGGTGACCCTCATGAGTGGGAGGAGGGCGGCTACCGGAAAGCCCAGAATCAGAAGCAGGGCGGAGGTGCCCACGCGTGGATCGCTGACCGGATCCAGGCCGCGCAGGAATCCAACCCCCTTTTCCTCAACCTCCAGCGCGTGCGCCGTGGCCCGGGCCAGCCAGGATGGGTGTGCCTCGGGCGGTCCAACAACCCAACTCACGATCACCAGGAGCAGGAAGAGGACTACCGGAAGGAGCCGCCAGAGATCAGGGCGCCACGTGCCCCCCGCTCCCGACCCACCCGATCCCACCGGCCGAGGCCGCGCTGGATGCGCCTGATCCGACACCTAGAACTCCCACCCGATCGACAGCTCGCCCTTCGCCTTGCCCGTCCAGCCTGACAAATCACTGCGCCTCGCCAGGTCCCAGCGGAGAATCAACAACCCCAGATTCACGCTGGTGCGCAATCCAAACGACGACTTCAGGTCTGCGAGGCGGCACCCTCGGCCCTCCCCGCAGCGAACGGCGCGGAACTCCTCGGGGTCATCCCAGCCAGCCCCTAGGTCCCAGAAAAGAGCCCCGCGAATTCCGCCGAGCAGTAGCGGCAGGGGCCATGCAATGTAGAGGCCTTCGATGAACGGGAAACGGAATTCCATATTCATGAAGGCTATCCAACTCCCGGCGATAGGACAGTGTGTGTATCCCCGCAGTGAATAGGGCCCGCCACAGATGACCCTATGGCGGTCCGGGCCCCATTCACCGCTGGTCACTCCGCGCCAAGCGAAGCTGTAGCGCTGGCGGATGTTGAAATAGAGCCGATGATCTATCAGCACCCCATGTGCGTTGCGCTGTCCGAAGGCGCTGTACGCGGAGAGGCGTGTGCGGCGCCCACTGAGCGGGCCGGTGGACCCGAAGACGGAGGAGTCGAACACCCAAGAGATCTGGGGTCTTAGATACCACACGTCCGTATGCGTTTCCTCCCATTCCAAGTCCCAGGGATCCAAGGCCTCTGCCTCGCGCCAGATATACTTGTAAATCTTCTCATGCACAGTATCCAACCCCATCTCGAGACGCCGGAAGCGCGACAGAGGATGAATCCAGGCCACACCCAATCCTTGGATGCGTCCGACCGCGAGGTCTTCGATATAGCCCGGGAGTGTGCTGCTGCCATACCCAGTCCAATACTGATACAGCTGGGCACTGAAGCAGGGCCGCCCTCCAAGATCGCTGTAGCCGAGCATATAGTTGCCATCCTCAAGCGATCCGCTGACATTTACAGCGACATAGAGGTTTTTATCTCCCAACATATCGGAGAAGACGAGTGTTGACTGAGCGAGCAATCCAAACCCGCTGGCATAGAGCCCCCCCGCTGACGCAATGTCGAGGCTCAGTCGCGGTCTATAAGGTCTGATCCGGTAGTCCAGCGACTCTGGAACGGCATCTGTGTTATCGAAGAGTTCCGCAATATCTAGCTCCGCATCTCGTTCCCCACTTAGTTCCGCATCTCGTTCCCCATGTAGTCCCGCGCTTCGTTCCGCATCCAGCTCCCCACCTAGTTGCCCACCTAGTTCCGCATCCAGCTCCGCACCTAGTTCCGCAAGCGCGGTCTTGCGCTCTGCAATGGCCCAAAGGCTGTCCCCATCCAAAGCGGTTGCATTGTTTTCCATCACTCGAAGCTGGACATCTGCCCAGACCAGGGCGGCCAGTAGTTCCATCTCCAGCCCATCGCGCTCCGCTGCAGCCTCCAGGTCAGGATCAGGAGGGAGATCCGGGATTGCGGGAGCGCGCCAGGGCCGGGATTCATCCAGAAGGGCCAGCGGGTCGCGCATCGCGTAGAGGTTCCATCCCCCCTGTTCAAGTGCACTGAAGACCAACCGGTGGCCATCGGCTGAGAGGCCCACTGCCCTACTGTGCCCCATGATCCCGGAGACGCCGCCGAGCAGATCGCTGATCTGGTAATCAAGGTGCGTCTCCAAATCTCGAATGAAGAGGTTGGAGATCCCCGTCCGGTCACTCACGAAGAGCAAGTGCCGCCCATCGGGAAACCACTGCGGGTTGATGCTCTTGCCCGCTTGATTCGGCAAGATGCGGATCTCGCTGGTCTCCAAATCAAGAAGCGCGATCTTCCAGGGTGATGCTGTGTGGGTGGTCCTCGCTGACCGGTACCCATGGTCGGTGACGTAGGCGATGGTGCGGCCGTCCGCGGACCAGGAGGGCTGGAAATCAGCCCACCGATCATCCGTCAGTGCACGCAGATCCTCCCCATCTATGGAGATCATGTAAAGGTTCGAGCGGGCGTTGCGGAGTCCCACGAACACCAGCCACTGACCGTCCGGTGACCAGACCGGAGAGAGCAGCTCATCGAGATCCAGGGCCAGCGATCTTTCCACCTTCTTCGTGCGCACATTGAACACGAGCAGCCGCTCGCGTCCTTCGGTTTTCGCAACCAGCGCAATGCGGTTTCCGTCCGGGCTCCAATCGAAGGAAGCGCGGTGGAATCTAAACGCCTCGAAGGTTTCCTTCCGCTGGCCCCGGATGATGCGCTCGGGCCTGCTGCCGTCGATCGCTGAGGCCAGATAGAGATCGGTGTAGAGGGATGCATTCGAGATATAGACCATCTCCCCGCCGTTGGGGGACACTGCGGGTGCGATGTAGAAGGAAGCCAGCTCGCGCGCATGATCAGTGAGCCCCCTGGCAACCGCGTCGGCCCTGCGGTAGATCGCTAGTTCGGGAAGATGACGAACCCGCAGGGAATCGGCCCAATCGGCTGACAGACGCTCGAGGGTCAGGCCGATCGTCTCCTCGGTTCCGCGCGCGAGACTGTGCCGGCGAGCCATGGCACGGAACCAGGCTCCCACCGCTTCATCACCAAAGACCCGCCCAATGTGGGCCAGCAGAGACTGCCCGAAGCGATACACGCGGATATCCCCGACCCGAGAGAGCTGCTCGATCGTCAGGAGCTCCCCCTCTAAGACGGCCATGCGCATCCACATGTCTGTATGCACATCCAGTCCCGGGACGCTCAGGAACTCCGCCATGCCTTCCATCACCCACAGCGGGGGCACCCACGTGATGGGCTGAAGATCGGT
>JAGMDA010000840.1 GCA_023128935.1 Candidatus Eiseniibacteriota bacterium
GTCCCCGATCCCTTCCTGGAGCGGATCGTCTTTCGCCTGCACACACAGTCACCGGCAGCGGGTACCCTGGAGGTGCTCGATCCGGCTGGCCGGCTGGTGCGCCGCTTGCGTGTGGCCGACCCTTGTCCTGCTGAAATCATATGGGACGGCCTTGACGATTCTGGAACCGCGACCCCGGCCGGTGCCTATTTCGTCAGAGTCCAATTGGGCCCACAGGTCGCCCCCAACGAAGGTGCTACGCGTTCGGTGAGGTTCGGTCCACAAGAGCATTGAGCCTCGAACCCGGCTACCGAACTCCAAACCCCAAGTAGTCACTCATGTAATAGACCAGCCATTCGGAGTAGCCGCTCAGACCAGTTTCCTGCCTGTGGGCTCCCTGGGCCTGACCAATGTCCGTCGCCAATGACCACGCGTGGCGCCTCCATCCCGCGATCGCGCAGATCCCGCAACACCGCCGTCCCGAGAGGCGTCGTTGACCGTTTCAGAGGTGTATGCTAGGCTGCAAGTGCATTGGAATGGGAGGACTTGCAGCGTTGCCCAAGACCGCGCGGAGGTGGAGATGAGCAGGCGCCGGTTGCGCGTTGGTGTGCTTGATGTCGAGTCGGGACACCTCCACGGTACGTGGTTCCAGGAGCAGTTGGCGACTAAATATCCGACCCTGGAGATGGCCATTCGGGCTGTCGGTACCCGGCCGCGGAGATCCCGCATCGCCGAGAATGGCACTACCATTCCAATCCGCGAGTTCTACTCCGAACCCATCTATCTGGCGCTGGTCGACAAACGTGTGGATATCGGGGTGCATCGGATGAAAGACCTCCCGTCCGAGCTGCCCGCAGGAGTCCAGCTGGTTGCGGTGACCAAACGACTGACGCCGCTGGACGTCCTGGTCACCGCGGATGGCGCCATTCTCGACGAGCTGGAAGAGGGCAGCTGCCTTGGTGTGAGCAGCCTGCGACGTCAGGCACAGTTGGCTCGCTACCGCCCGGATCTGGAGATCGACTTCGTCGTTGGGAGCCTCTCGGAGAGGATGGAGATGGTTGACTCGGGCCGGTTGCGCGGGATCGTGATTGCCGCTGCCGGTATTGAGTGGCGCGGGTGGCAGGAGCGCGTCACTGAGGTGTTCACATGCCAGGTATGCATCCCCGCTGTGGGCCAGGGCGCGCTGGGGTTGGTGGTACGCGAAGAGGATGTGGAACTGGCCAGCACGCTGCGGTTCCTGAACCACACCATGTCCCAACGGGAGGTGACCGCGGAACGCGCCTTCCACCACGGCCTCGGGGCTTGGGAAGGGGCGCCTGTGGGCGGCCTGGCACGTGTGAAGGGCGATATCCTCAAGATCGAGGGATGCATTTCCTCACTCGATGGCAAGCAGATCATCCGAGGCCGGGCCGAGGGTTTTCCGGACGACCCGGTCCGGACCGGTGAACGCTTGGCGAAGGTCCTTCTGGATAAGGGCGCTGCGCGGATCCTGGAGGACCCGGCCAATGGGCCGGTGTTTTGATGAGTGAGGTGGTGAGACGATGGTAGACCTGCGATTCATTCGCGCCCACGAAGAGGAAGTGCGTGAGGCGATCCGCAAGAAGCACGAGCGGGCGGATCTGGATGCCATCCTGGAACTGGATCGCCAGCGGCGCGAACTCCTGGGGCAGGTGGAGACCCAAAAGGCACAGCGCAACAGCCAATCCCAAGCAATCGGCAAGCGCAAGGCGGCTGGAGAAGACACCTCGGAAGCAGTCGCGGCCATGCGGGAAGTATCCCGGCAGATCAAGAAAACCGACGCCAAGATCAGTGAGATTGACGGGCTGATCGAGCAACAGCTCCAGTGGGTACCCAACCTCCCACATCCGGATGTCCCCGAAGGCGGTGAAGAAGCCAATGTCATCCTTCGCAGCTGGGGTAAAACTCGCGAAGAGGAGGGGCTCAGGGATCACGTCGCGCTGGGCGAGAGCCTGGGGCTGCTCGATTTTCAATCCGCCTCGCGTCTGAGCGGTTCCGGTTTCGCAACCTTCACAGGTAATGGCGCGAGATTGCAACGGGCACTAATCAATTTCATGCTGGACCTGAACGCCGGCGCTGGCTACCAGGAGATCCGTGTTCCCTATGCGGTGCGTGCCGCAGCGCTCTTTGGCTGTGGGCAGCTGCCCAAGCTGCGTGATGACATGTACGGGATCAGCGGTGACGACCTCTTTCTCATTCCGACCGCCGAGGTTCCTCTGACAAACCTCTTCCGCGGGGAGCAGATCCGGGAAGAGAATCTGCCGATCAACCTCATGGCGTATTCGCCCTGCTTTCGGCGCGAGGCGGGGACCTATGGCAAGCAAACACATGGGCTGATCCGTCTGCATCAGTTCGACAAGGTGGAGTTGGTGAAGCTGGTTGAACCGGAGACTTCCTACGATGAACTCGACAGACTCACCGCCGATGCCGAGTCGGTGCTCCAGGCGCTGGAGCTTCCCTATCGCGTGGTCCTGCTTGCTGCGCGGGACCTGAGTTTCGCTGCGGCCAAGACGTTCGATCTCGAACTCTGGGCACCTGGTGAGCGGCGCTGGCTGGAGGTTTCCTCTTGCAGCAATTTCCTGGATTTCCAAGCCAGACGGATTGATCTACGCTACCGCCCTGCGGGTGGTAAACTGCGGTATCTACACACCCTCAACGGATCCGGGGTAGCGCTTCCAAGGCTGAT
Source organism: Candidatus Eiseniibacteriota bacterium (assembly GCA_023128935.1). Classification (GTDB taxonomy): domain Bacteria; phylum Eisenbacteria; class RBG-16-71-46; order CAIMUX01; family WJJG01; genus DAOVQB01. The sequence continues at coordinate 2,684 of JAGMDA010000840.1, forward strand.
CGTGGCGGTCCTTGAGCACTACCAGACGCCGGAGGGTGCCGTGCGCATTCCAAGGGCCTTGCGCCCCTACATGGGCGGCGTGGAGGA
>JAGMDA010000841.1 GCA_023128935.1 Candidatus Eiseniibacteriota bacterium
CTGTAGCGTGGTGGTATTTTATCACGTCTGGGGTTGTTTGGCAAATTCAGAGCGATCAGCTTTGATTGCTGCCCGACACGCCGGCCAGCAGCAGAAATAGGGATCTTTTTGGGATGGGAGGGAGATACATCTAGCCCTCTGTTCTCCCTGCCTTCTCCTTCAACTTGCCCCATAGGTCAACCCTGGGCTCTCGCTCCTCGTCCACCAGCTCCTCCAGGTGGTTCCAGAGGGCCACGGCCTCCTGGGGGAAGATGGAGCGCACGTAGATCATGCAGTAAATCCCTACCCCGCGCTGCAAGCCTTTTATCTCCCCCCGAAGCGTCTCGATTTGCTCTGCCAACTCTTTCCGCAGGCGCTCATTGGGGGCTAGCTCTCGCACCTTCTGCTTGATCCCCAGTTGGGCCTCTTTCACCAGAAAGGCCCTCACCATCTTCGCTTTTTCTCTGCCAAAGCGGGCTGCGATGGGCGCCAGCAGGGTATCAAGGTTATCCAACTGCTTGACGACCTCGGCCTCCCCTGTCGTCACCCCCAGTTTCAGTCCCAGCGTCTCCTCGATCCAGCGTTTCTCCTCCTGCAAACCCAATTGGATGAAGAGGGCGATGAGCCCCACCCCGCCCAGGCCGATGGCGATGGCCGCTACCAGGGCCTGGACTCCCGACCAGGTGTTGATCACCCGATTGAAGAAGGAGTGGAGAGTGATCGCTGCGGCCCACCCCAGAAGCACCGAGGCTGCCCGCGTCGCGCCCCGCCCGAAGCGGAGGCGGCCGATGGAGATGCCCACCAGGGCCGAGGCCGAGCCATGCATCAGGCAGGTGGAGAAGGCGCGGCTCAAAATCAGAGCCCCACCGCCCTGCGGTGACTGGGCCAGGTAGAGGAAGTTCTCGAAGATGGAGAAGGCGATGCCGGAAGCGAAGCCGTAGATGGCCCCGTCCACGAAGTAGGTGAAATCTGGTTTGCGGACATAGTAGACCAGGGAGAGGGACTTGAAGATCTCCTCGAGGATGGGGGCCACGAGAACGATCAACGAGGTCATAGAGACGAAGGAGAGAGCCGCCTTGTTGGCCAGGTAAGCCAGGAAGAAGCTCACCAGTCCCCAGATGAAGCAGGAGGCTACCGTCTGGAAGCTCCCCGAAGAGTAGAGGTCCAGGGCGTAGATGAGGTAGAGGAAGAGGAGGGGGACGGCTATGGCTGTGGCAATGGCGAGGACGATCACTGTATCACCTCGTTTCGTGGCAAGTGAAGGGAAATGCCATCGCCTTTGATTATATCACAGGGTGGGGATTTTCGCCAGAAGAGAGCGCGGAGGAGCGAGCTACGTGGATTTCCCGCTAGGCGAGAAGATTCTCCGCGTAACCCGCCCCAATGCGTGGCTTTCAGTCCGTCCTGTTGCTAGGGATTCCAGCTAATCCCTGCCCGTTCACCTGCTTATCCGCTTCCTCTTCCGCTGCCACCACACCCCGCCGGCCAGGGCCACGACGGCCAGGACCAGCACGGCCCACAGCCAGATGGGTAGGAGGCCGGCTGCGGTGCCGGTTGTCGGGGAGCTGATGTCGAAGCGGAGCTTCCCG
>JAGMDA010000842.1 GCA_023128935.1 Candidatus Eiseniibacteriota bacterium
GTCTGCGTCAATCTGATTATTGGGGCTGGGGAGTTTCTCCATTTCCATAGGAGAACCCCTTGGTGCGCTATTGGTTGACCCCGGTGCTCGTTTAGTGCAAGACTCCGTTCGTTTCAGTCAGCGTGGAGACTTAAGACATTTACGCTTTGGAGGATAAGGATGGCAAAGCACAGAATCGCTTGGCTGCCGGGCGATGGTATTGGCATGGACGTCCTGAACGCGGCAAAGATCGTGTTGGACGCGCTTGGCTTTGATGCGGAATACGTCCCAGGCGACGTCGGCTGGGAGCTCTGGTGCAAAGAGGGGAATCCGCTGCCCGACAGGACGATCGAGATGCTCAGAAAAACCGACTGCTGCCTGTTTGGCGCGATAACCTCAAAGCCGCGGGATGAGGCGGCGAGGGAGCTCGCGCCGGAGCTACGCGACAAGGGGTTCGTGTATTTCAGCCCAATCGTGAGGCTTCGGCAGCTGTTCAACCTGCACACCAACATGCGGCCGTGCAAGGCGTTCAAGGGCAATCCGCTCAATCTTCGCGACGACATCGACATCGTTGTGTTTCGCGAGAACACGGAGGGCCTCTACAGTGGGATCGAGTTTCACCCCGTCCCGGCCGACATCATGAGGCTTTTCGCCGAGCACGAGCCCAAGGCGCGCCGCTTCATCGATGTGCCCCTTCAGGACATTGCCGTGACGGTGCGACTCTTTACGAGAAACGCCTGCCGCTCGATCGTTACGCAGGCCTTTGAATACGCCAAGAAGCACAATCGCCCAAATGTAACCGTCGTCGAGAAACCGAATGTCCTGCGCGAGACCGGCGGGCTGCTCGTGAACGAGGCGCGCAAGATCGCGAGGGATTACCCAGGGATAGAGCTCTGGGAGACGAACATCGATGCGATGTGCATGTGGTTGGTCAAGAACCCACAGATCTACAGCGTGCTTTGCGCGGGCAATATGTTTGGCGACATAATCTCGGACCTTTCGGCTCAGCTGGTCGGCGGGCTCGGTTTCGCGTCGAGCGCGAACATCGGCGACGATTACGCGCTATTTGAGCCAACGCACGGCTCTGCACCCAAATACGTCGGGATGAACAAGGTGAACCCCATGGCGGCGCTTCTCAGTGCAAAGCTGATGCTTGAGTATCTAAAAGAGGACGAAATGGCGCAGGTGCTCGAGAATGCTGTGGGTAGGGTCATCGCCGAGGGCAAGGTCCGCACCTACGACATGGGCGGCAGCGCCTCGACCACTGATGTCGCGGATGAGGTGGCGAGGTTTTGCAGATAGAGGAGCTTGCGACGCGGGTCAAGCTGCTTGGCCGCTCGGTGCTGGACGTCATCCGAGGCGCCTCAGAGGACGCCGACATGAGGGCGGTGACCGGGTTAACCGACAGCGGCGACGCCTCATTCAGCGTCGATCTCGCGGCGGAGGATGCCGTTCTCAGCTGGCTCAAGAGCTGTCCCGAGCCTTTTGCCGCCTATACCGAGGACATGGGCTTCATCTCCGAGCGAGAGCATCCCGAATACGTTCTTGTCGTTGACGTGCTCGACGGCTCACGCGCCTTCAGGGCGGGGCTTGAGACAGCTTGCGTCTCGATTGCGGTGGCGCGGTTCCGCGGGAAGGAAGACACGCGCTTCAAGGACATTGTTCTGGGCTATCTTTGGGAGACGAAGAGCCACACGGTATTCACGGCGCGGGTTGGGCGAGGCGCCTCGATAACGCAGGAAGGTCGGGCGGTGGCCACGTTTCCGAGCGTAGCTCGTCGGCTTGAGGACATCGCCTGGGGATTCGACGTCTGCGGCCGGCCAGCCAAGGAGCTTTTCTGCATCATCGGGGACCTGATAAACGCGTCTGCGGTTCGCGGCGGCTGCTTCCTTCTCAACAGCACGACGTTTGCTATTTCTCGGATCGTGCTCGGTCGGTTCGACGCCTACATAGATGTGGGTGCCCGCATCGTTGAGGAGATACCCAGCTCGGTTGAACGGATGTTTGAGGTAGGCCAGGAGCAGGTGCTTGGCCTCTTCCCCTACGATGTTGCCGCGGCGTATCTCATCGCGAAAGAGGCTGGGATTGTGATGACCGATGCCTACGGCAGGGCACTCGACGATAGGCGCTTGCTGGGCTCGGGGCCGGAAACGAGACTATCGTGCGTCGCGGCGCGTAACAGCTTGCTTCACGAGCGGATAATGGGCTATATTAACGCCAAGTTTGATGAGTTGTCGCAACGGCCGAACGCCTGACAATGCTTGGGCACGCAAGGAGAAGAGCCTCCTGTGATTCTCGTTTTGCTGTTCGCGTTGAGGCCTGAACATGAAGTTCAGCGTGGGCCGGACCGCGGACAAACTTGGAACTTGGAAAATGATATGGGAGG
>JAGMDA010000843.1 GCA_023128935.1 Candidatus Eiseniibacteriota bacterium
TTCCGGAGGAGTTGGCGGATTGTTCTCATGGCCCTCGGGACGGTGGCAACGCTTTTCATCCTGACACGGATGTAACTGATGTAGTTCTGATTGAAGAGGCGGCGCATGCCCGTTGTCAGCGGAATCAGGGCCCGGTTGTCCGATTCAGTTCCTCCGGGGCCAATGCCCCGACTTTTCAGGATGCCTTTGACGCGAAATCGAACCTTGCCGATCTGGATGTATTCGCCAATGGGATTGTCCTCGTCGAACAGGGTCTTGGCAAGCGTTGTACCGACAACACAGACCCGTGCCATTGTTGCTACATCGTCGGCGCTGATTTCCTCGCCCTCCTGCACTGGCCAGTTCTGCATTTCGTTGTATGTGGGTTCGACGGCGAAGACGTCCGCCTGACACTGGCGGTTCCCGAACTTCATCGGCAAGCCGCGCTTCTCCGCGACGCAGAGCATGAGGTCCGACCCCCGAATGCGGTCGCGGATCGCATCGGCATCTTCGAGTTTCAGGGTGGCCACGCCTGCCTGAGGACGGGTGTATCCCTTGCCGCCGCCCGCGTTCACCTTGATCACGCGAATGGGCCAGGTGTCAACGCGTTTCATTACTTTTTGCTTGGTCCCTTTGCCTACGGCCATGATAACCGCCAGCAGTGCCACGCCAACGATTATCCCAAGCATCATGAAAAAGCTGCGGAGTTTGTTCGTGGACAAAGCACATATACCCTCCGCGGCAATCCGAAGAAAACTCATCGCTCATTCTCCTTTGGCAGCGCGGCCAGCTCCGCTTCGGCATCTCGCGGCTCCGCTACGGGACGGTCATGCGCGATCGCCCCATCGCTAAGAAGCAGGATTCTACCGGCATGTTGGGCTACTGCTTGATCGTGGGTTACTACGACGATCGTCCGACCTTCCTGTTGCAGACGCCTGAAAATGGCAAGGACCTCTAACCCACTTCTCCTGTCCAGATTTCCAGTAGGCTCGTCGGCAAGGACGATTGCCGGTTCAGTGATTAGAGCCCTGGCAATGGCTACTCGCTGCTGTTGTCCACCCGAAAGCTCGCTGGGCTTGTAGTGAATGCGGTCAGCAAGACCGACAGAGGTGAGAGCCTTCTTGGCCCGCTCCTCTGCATCATCCGGATACTCCTCGGCGTAGATGAGCGGCAGCATGACATTCTTCAAGGCCCTCGTGCGCTCAAGCAAGTGGAACATCTGGAAAACGAAGCCGATCTTGTGATTCCTGAGGTGCGAGAGGGCATCATCGTCCAGGCTCACCACGTCAGTGTCTTCCAGCCGATAATGCCCGCCTGTGGGCTTGTCGAGGCAGCCGAGAATATTCAGAAGCGTGGTCTTGCCCGTGCCCGAGGCGCCCATGATCGCCACATACTCCCCTGCTTCGACGCGGAAAGAGATGCCCTTGAGCACGAGCGCTTCTGTGCTCCCACTCCCATATGCTTTTTCAATAGCTTCCAGCTCGATCATGCTTCCTCCTCAGTCCGGAGATCCTGGAGAACGGGGTTCTAAAAGCACCGACTCCCCCTCTTCAAGTCCCGCCATGACCTCGATCCATCCGTCGTCTCTCCAACCGACC
>JAGMDA010000844.1 GCA_023128935.1 Candidatus Eiseniibacteriota bacterium
AGCCTCAGCCTGGTAACAGCAGTGCCGGCGCTGGCAGCTCCGACACTCTATGAGCATTACAAGACTGGGGATGATGCAATTTCCAGTGGCCCGCTCGGAACTACTTGGTATGCTCAGACCTTCACCGCAGAGTCATACCACAGTATAACTTCGGTCAAGCTAAAACTTGGCTGCTATGGCTCTCCAGGGACGATAACCGTGTCCATAAGAGCTACCGATGGTTCTGGGCACCCCACTGGTTCCGATTTGACCTCGGGAACTACCGATGGGAATACCTTGCCCACGGCAGACCCTTGGGAGTGGCGAGAGATAACCTTAACATCTTATATTTTAACCAGTGGCACTAAGTACGCCATAGTGGTCAGAGCTCCTGATGGAAACAGCTCTAATTATCTCCGCTGGCGCTTTGATACTGTCCCGGGAGGCTATCCTGGTGGTAACCATGAATATAGCGCTAATAGCGGTAGTACTTGGATAATAGATCCTACTGATATTGACTTTATGTTTGAGGTCTATGGGTCTCCCCCCGATGAGGTGTGGGTGGACGATGGCTGGGCAGGTCTCAACCCTGGTGATCCAGCCGATGGGCACATCTTTGGTACAGATGCCTTTGCCACTATTCAGGATGGCATTGATGGTGTGGCTACGGATGGCACGGTGCATGTGGCAGCGGGGACATACAACGAGCAGGTTTTTATCAGCAAGGCTAACCTGACAGTTGAGTCCATTGCTGGTGCAACCATTACCATTATTGACGGTACTGGTGTTACCGATGCCGCGCTAATACCAGGACACAGCGCCCTGGTCTGGCTACAGAAAAACGGGATAACCTTTAAGGGCTTTACCGTGCAAGGCTATCCCGGAAGTTGGGGAGACGGTGGGGGCATTTTCATACAGGGCTATAACGGTACGACCGTCGATGATATATCTGGTTGTCTGGTTACTGAGAACACCATCAATGTATCAACTAGCGGCATAGATGGTATCATCATAAGTGGTGGAGCCGATAACAACACCGTCAGCGATAATGAAATTAGTAACAGCGGCGGCGACGGCATCATAGTTAGCAGCGACCCGGACTCTGTTGGCAATCAGATCACCGCTAACACCATAACCGACAGCACCAACTACGGAGTTTCCCTCTGCACCGCCACCTGGGGCACCCAGCGCAACTTTCAAGGAACCGTTATCTCAGATAATGGAATTTCTGGTGGTACGCATGGTATTGGTGTCATCTATGCCATTGGGAGTTCTCATATTGTCATCCAGGACAATTACATCCATGGAGTTACGACAGGCGAAGGAGAGGGTATCGAAATCTACAATGGTGCTTATGTTGACGTGCTCGGTAATATTCTGGAGGGAAATGGCACAGGCATTCAAGTCAAGGAGTCGGACTGCACAGGCATTGTAGCCAATTATAATAACATCAGTGGAAATACCACCTACGGGGTTGAAGCTGTATCCATTACCTCGGGGCCTCTTGATGCCACCCTGAACTGGTGGGGTGATGCCAGCGGACCATATCACCCAACTACCAATCCTGGTGGCACTGGTGATGAAGTAAGTGATAATGTTGGTTATAGCCCGTGGCTGGGAGCGCCTTTGGTACTTCCAGGAGTGCAGTATGAAAGTCTTGGGGCTGGAACTAATCAAGTGGTGGATGCCACAGCTGAGGCTGATACTATTGTGACTTTAACCACTACTGGAAACACAGATATATACATAGCCAGATATCAATCTCAGCCCTTCCCCGAAGAGCCTTTCCCAGACGAAGCATTAGGTAAATACATAGACATTCATGTTTCCAACCCTGAGAATGTTGTCTGGCCAATATTTGTTGAGGTGCACTACACTGATGGCGAAGTAAGAGCTGCTGGGATTGCGGAGGGTAGTCTGGGCTTGTATTACTATATGTCACCAGACA
>JAGMDA010000845.1 GCA_023128935.1 Candidatus Eiseniibacteriota bacterium
CGTTTCTTCATTCTCCCGCGCCGCTCCTCTCTCCCGCGCTGCTTCCCTCTCCCGCGCCGCTTCCCTCTCCCGCGCTGCTTCCAGGGGATTCTGTTTCTCCGGCGGTTCCCCTCATGGCAGCCAGTTCAGACACCAGCAGCGGGCCGATGTCCCGAGTGCTGTGAATCTGCGCATGCGAGTAGTTGCACAGGAGGATGGTGTCCGAATCGCCATCCTCCGGGTGGTAGCCGTGCATCGCCGCCAGCGGCTTCTTCCCCATGAAGCTCGGTACGAGAAGCATGCCCGGGTCAGCGAGGAAGACAAGCTCCCCATAGCGGCGATCAGGGAACAGAATGCCCAACCGATCGCATTCGGCGTCTTCCAGGACACGCCCGCACTTCACCGTGCTCAAGAGGGCTTCCACCTGATCCCGTGCACGGCGCTCGAAGAACCAGAAACGTGCCATCGTGGAATCCACGAAATACAGGAAATCCTGCGGAACGCGTAAGGGGAGCTGCTCAATCTTGGAGAGAAGATCGTAGGTACCTACCGTATCTGCCATGCCGTGATCGCCGAACACAAGCAGGCGGGTTTCGCGATACGCGCCTTTAGCGGCTGCGAGCATCTCCCGCGTGAACGATGCGAAGTCCTCCAGGCACTTGCGCGTGGCGTCGCTCCGGGTGCCATGCGCATGCATCAGGCCGTCGAGCAGGGGAGAATAGAAGAACAGCATGTCATGGTCACCGCGGCGGATCGCCTCAGAGAGCTCGGCCCGGTTCTGCTCCTCGGGTGTCCGCCAGCTCCAGACACGCATCCTCAGACGCCAGGCGCGGGCCGCGTCAAATGGCGTCTGCAGCCCGGGAAAGGCTCCGGGGCTGAATATGTCCCGTTTCTCGCACAGATCGAACTGCGGCAGAAGATGCGGGGGAACCTCGTAGAGACTGAAGTAGCCTGAAATCCCCGCGTGGTGCACCCCGCGTGTTATCAAGCGACGCGTGAAGTGCTGCCTTCCCAGGATCCCCGATGTCAACCAGATCAAGGGTCGGAAAGGACGGAAGACGGAGTGCTCCGGATCGCGGAGGTACATGGCCCAGTGCCCATGTTCCACCGGCAGCTTTCCAGTGAAGATGGAGGGAATGCACGCGCTCGAGTAGCCGCAAACGCTGGGGAGGGAGCCGTCAGGGGCCTCGAGGAAATCGAAGGTCCCGCTCTCGCGGACGATCCGGTGCCCGAGAGCATCAATCATTATGACCAGGATCAGCCGCTCGGCCATGGTCTTAGACTCCCGCATTCCTCGCCCAGAGTACCATCTCCACCTCCGAGAGCTTCCCCCCACCCCACAGCCTTTCTGGCACCAGGAGTCCTCCCGCCTTGGGCATCGCCCCGACCTCGGATATCGCTCCGGCCTCGGATATCGCTCCGGCCTCGGATATCGCCCCGACCTCGGATATCGCCCCGGCCTCCGGCAGAGCCTCCATATGCCGCAGCCAATGCAGCGCGAATGCCAGCATGGCAAGAGAGGCGGGCCACGCCGTCGCTCCCCAACGCAACGCGAGCTGCAGAGCGCTCATGCGGGAGAGCCCGCGGGGGCGGCACCTCAGCATCATCCGCCAGCGGCGTATGCGCTCCCGGGTCGCTCCACCTTCGCACGCCAGGAGACGCCGCCATATCCGCCGGTCACTAGCTCCACGTTGCTCGATCCCCAGACGTTCCAGGATCAGGTTGATCAGATGTCCCGTGAACCGGGCCAATGCCCGAACCGGCACCGCAGGAGGTGGCCAGCTCGGCGCCAACCTCCAGCCCGTCCAGGATTGGACGGCTGGGTACAGCTCCATCATACTAGGGGACCAAGCCCGCGCGACATCCGGACGCAAGAGTTCTACCCGTTTCCGGATGGATGGTTCAAGACAACCCTGCACAGCAAGCAGGGCCTTGATTGGATCGAGCACTAGCTTGGACCACTGGTGAGCACAACGCCAGCCTGCGGGACTAGGATCGGGCGACCAATACGGTGGTTCCAGCGGAAATGGCAAGCTTGGGCCCCTCGCTGTGGCTTCCAGCACTTCATGATACCCGCGCGGCTCGGCGGCGACCTCCGACCCCTCACGAGGCCCGCGCGGCTCGGCGGCACTCGGCTGCTCTCGTGGCAGGAGGGTCTCTGTGATCCGGTTCAGCAACAGACGGAGCGCCTCAAAGGGCGCGGGCTCGGCCTGGGCGAATTCCGCAAGCGCGCGGGGATCTCCTGCAAGGACCACCGGGCTCCGCGCGGCTTCGCAGAACTCCAGTGTCATCGGAATCTGCCGCAAGAAGGGATGAGAGAGCATGCCTAGATCCAGTGGATTGTGCACCAGCCCGAGTTCCCGGACCGTGGGATCCAGCTCGCGCTCAACAGAGAGTGCGAAGGCTTGACGCTCGCGTGCATCTACGGTGCCGTCGATGAACAGTGCCAGATCCAGATCCGAAAGGGGCAGGATCCGCTCCCCTGTTGGCGCGCCCACCAGATCCTCGACACGGCCGCCCGCCTGCTCACTGACCCGCGCGCCCG
>JAGMDA010000846.1 GCA_023128935.1 Candidatus Eiseniibacteriota bacterium
CGCATGATCAGATTGCGCAATTGGTCACCGATATCCAGGAGCTTCACAGACGTCTTCATGCCGCCAAGACCGATCACGAGAAATCGCTCATCCAACGCCAGATCGACGCCACCGACAAGCAAATCGACCAACTCGTCTACGAACTCTACGGCCTGACGGATGAGGAGATCAAGCTGGTTGAGCAGACTAAGTGATGTCTACCCCTTCACGTGTGCTTCTCAGGGAGGCCGGGCAGGAGCCCTTCTTCCGAGAGCGCGGCCACAATCGCCAACACGTCACCGGCCGCGATGAAGTCGGCCAGGGCATACCTGCGGCCGAGGCCGTTCAAGGACGCGCCGACAAACAACCCACGTTGTCGGTCCGCGATCCAGAACCGATCGTGAAAGCTATTCGACGTGCGGTGTACCAGGCGACAGGTGGGACCAGATACAGCGAGCCTTGCCTTGAGGTCGGTCAACAGTGGAGGGTCGTACTCGTCATTGGTGATCAGGACTAGCTCGTGGATGCTGTCTGTCAACGGCTCCAGTAGCGTGGCCAGGGTTTCAGAGTAGTCAAGAGGTCGCCTCCGGGAAAGAAGATACTGATCCACGATGACAAACTCCCGCCTTGGGGCCAGTTTCCCAAGCATCGACTTCAGGAGAGCGACAATTGGTGGTAAGTCCGCCGCCTTCGGGAGGAGCGCCTCTTCCAGATGCACTATCTGCCAGATGTAGCTCACACCTTTCTCGGCAATCAGGTGCTTGGCTTCCGCTTCGATCAGCTCCCAACGCGTCGTGAGATAGGGGCTAAACCCGAGGGGACCTACTGCTTCACAGAGCGCCTGTGGGTCGAAGCTAGTACGCCCTTTCAGCAAGAGCAGGTCGTCTTCGCGCAGTGGTAGTTCCATAGCCCTCCTTGCGACCGCGCTGCCGTTCGACTCGGGCACCAGCCATCCTCACCCCGGGGCTCGCGAGGGCGTTTCTGGCTCTACGTTGCAGGATGCCGTCGGCCGGCTGCCTCAGCATGCCTTCAGGCAATGCGCCCGAGATTCTCCACCGTGCCGTCCGCCCGGATGATCTTTGCGTCGACCGTCGCCCCAACGCTGACAACGGCCGGGCGCAACTGCCTCTCGCAGTGGCGGAGGCGGCGATGCCTCGCCGCATCGTAGCGATGGAAGACCAGCAGGAAGGACGACGGCTCCTGATCCTGAGCGCAGACTGCCGCCTGAATGCCCGAATCTCCCGCGGCCTTCACCGCGCCTTCCTGGTACCCCGTCTTCGCAAAGTACACGCCAGCGACTTCGCAAGCGCTATTTCGTCGTAGCAGTTCGACCCGGTAGGCAAAGGCATCGAGGTCGTAGAGTTTGACCGGATTCTTGGTACGACGGCATTCCGCTACTACCAACCGGCCTTCCTGGTCGACAAGTGCCACATCAAACGTCCGCTGGGAAGTTCCCAGCTGGAGCGGAACGTCAATTCCGTCTCCGTCATAGGGCACAAGCACCAACGAAGAATCGCGCTCAACCATGATGTCGCGGCAGAGCTCTTGATACTTCCGATCGACACCGTAAGACTTGCCCGCCGGCATTCCCTTTCTCCTCTCTTGTATCGTCTGACCAATGATCAGCTTACATCCTCCCGCCACAGTACATGGAAACTGGGCGCACGTCAATGGCGAATTCGAGGGACATCTCTGAAAGCGC
>JAGMDA010000847.1 GCA_023128935.1 Candidatus Eiseniibacteriota bacterium
TCCATACTGGGGTCGAGGCGCCGACCGTGACGCCGACGCTCTTCATGCCATCGAACCAGGACCTTTCCAGTTCGTTGGGTCGCTCTATATGGTGTGTCTCAGTCCCATAGTGTCGAGACACTGCGGCGAGCTGCTTCGTATTCGCGCTGTGTTTGCCCCCGACGACGACCACGACGTCACAGACCTCCGCCAGTTTGAGCGTATTCGCCCGCCTCGAGAGCGCAGAATCACACACGGTATTGAAAACTCGCACCTCTTTCGATCTGGCGGCCACCGAGGCGACGACTTGAGAGAACACCTGTATTCGCTCAGTGGTCTGCGCGATCACGCCAACACGCTCGACGCCCTGGGGCAGCTTGACCTCGCAATCGTTGCCCACAACCTGTGCGTCCTGGCCTGAGAACCCAAGAAGAGCCCTGACCTCTGGATGATCGGCATTTCCCACGATCACAATGTGGTAGCCCTCTTCTCTCAATAACGCGGCGTAATCCTGCGTCTTCTTGACGAATGGGCACGTCCCGTCGATTACTTTGATCCCTTTGCGCCTGGCCGCATCGAGGACGTCCGGCGGAAGACCGTGCGAACGCGCGATGACGGCAGCCTCTTTCACTTCGTCGAGCGTCTGGGCCACATAAATGCCCTCAGTTGCCAGCGACTCGACTACGTCCCAGTTGTGAATAAGCGGGCCGAGCGAGAATACCTTGCCGAGCCGGGCAGCGGCGTCCTGGGCCAGCTTCACGGCGCGCTCCACGCCAAAGCAGAATCCGGTGTTTCCCGCACACCATATATCAAACCGGCCGCCCTCGACGCTCGTGAGCTGAATCCCGTCAGAACCCGTTTTCATCGTGCGCCCTCTTCCTGATCGCAGGGCTCGCCCCGACCGATACTCTTCAGCAGGTCGCTCCGCAGGTTTGAGATGCTTGTCATCACCTGCAGCGAGAACTCCGCGTGAACTTGCGAGCGAACATCTCCCTCCGAGAGCTCCGGCACACGCATCGGCTTACCCAGACAGACGTAGAGCTTATGAGGCCTGATGATCGCAGAACCGGGCGGCAGAATCCGCCAGCTGTTGTGGATATACGTCGGGATAACCGGCGCGCCGCTCTTCTGGGCCAAACACCCAATCCCCGGCCGCGGCGGCAGCAGCTCGTCGCCCATGCTTCTCGTCCCCTCGGGAAACAGCAAGAGCGCCCGCTCCGCCTCAAGAACAGCCATCGCCCACCTCAGCATCTCCCTGTCAATTCCCGAACGACTCACGGGAAAAGCATGCACGTTCCGCAGGACCCTCCCGAACAATGCGTTGCGAAAGAGCTCCGCCTTCGCCACGAAGTGCAGCGGCCGTCGGATCATGAATCCCAGAAGGGGCGGGTCCGCATAACTCCGATGATTCGAGGCGAAGATCACCCTCCCCTTTGCCGGGATGTTCTCCCGGCCGATGACCTCCGCGCGCAGAAAGACCTTCGACAGAACCCAGCCAACCCCATGGCACGCCCCATAAAGGCCTCGGCTGAAAGCGCTATCCACGAATCGTGCGTCAGCGCCTCGGCCACCGGCCGGCCCCGAAACCGCCTCTCGCTCCTCAGCCATACTCGCCGCCTTGTTCCAATCGCATCGATACGCGATTAGACTATTCTTGCGCCGAGCGTGCAAGCACAAACCGGGC
>JAGMDA010000848.1 GCA_023128935.1 Candidatus Eiseniibacteriota bacterium
TGGATTCGCGGATTCCGTGGCCAACTACATCGATCCTCGGGCGCGCGCTGCGATCGATGTGGTCGATCGTCCAACTTCTCCCATTTACTGCATTGCCGTGGGCACTGTTCCGCTGGCTGACGGTCTACGAGGCTCTTCCCGATCAGTGCCTGAAACCGAACTAGCGGCCGATGAATCGCAGCCTGTCCGGCATGATGTCGAATTGGACATCTGGATCGTCGGCCTCTTCGACGTTCTCGGTTTTAAGAACATGTATCGGAGGCTTGGGCCACATGCAATGCATGAGTTATACCAGGAACTGATCAAGTGCGTTCAGGAGTCAGTTGAGACAACGGCAGTTGGGATGCGCGGTTTAGCAAGCGGCGAGAAAAGCCCTCTCGTTTTCCATTTCAAGCTTGGGGCCGCTCATTTCAGCGATACGATCATGCTGTGGGCACCCCTTACACCCACACACATTTCCCCGTTCCTGGCACGGTGCGCAGATCTCGTTGCTGAGGCTATCAAACGCGGGGTCCCCCTTCGGGGAGCAATAGCAGCGGGGGAGGCGATCCTAGACACGGATGAAGGTACATACCTTGGTACGCCAATCATCGATGCGGCACGCCTGGAGCGGGCTCAAGACTGGATAGGCGTATCGCTTGCTCACACATGTACGGCACTGCTCCAACACGTTGACTCGGACCTAGTCCTACCATACACACCACCATGCAAACCAGGGGCACGCGTGCTCCACGCTGGTGTTGTACTCGATTGGCCACGTAGAGTGCGGAACACAGCGACGTTTGATGTGGCTGCGGCAATCCGCAAGATGAATAGCTCCTCACGCTATGCCAAGTACTACGACAACACTGAGTCCTTCATCAGGCACTCCGAGAAGCGACATGACTGGAATCGCGATCAACGGATTCCGATTGTAATGGGCGCTCTCCGGCGCGCCATCCTTAGGCAGGGATGCGGGAATGAACCTCTTCCAGGAGAGGCGAAAGCCATACTACAAACGATAGAGTCAGCTGACCCCAGCGGTCCGCTGATTGCTCTGTGTTTCCGGGCTATCGCCCAAGGACATGACTTGCCGACCGAAGCTTCTTCGTTGCCTGCCGAGTCTCGGGAGTTCCTGGAGCAGTTACAGCAGGTCTGCAGTGGGCCGATGATCGACATCGATGCAGCTCTGCTTTCGGCTCTCGAGGCTCGCAGCGGTGTACGAGCATGTGATGCACATCTCCTGAAAGCGCTCGACCCAACTAATGACCGTGATGAATACTGGAGCAGTTGCGTCCCCTTCGTTCAGGCAGTAGCTGATGGAAAACCCTTGCCTCCTATTCCGCCGGATCTGCCTCCCGAACTCGGGGAAGTCATGGAAAATGTACAGAGGGCAGCCAACGGGGAGTCAATGCCGATCGATCTGGAAGCTCTGATAGCCGGGGTCATTTGGTGCAATACCACGCACAGCGATCTGAGCGAAGAAAACCACTCTCGTATTAAGGCGTTGCGCAGAGTCGGACTTCCATGGGGAGATCTGGCGGATTTTCTTGAGGCAGTTGCGCATAGAGAGGATGTGCAACCAGACCTGTCGAAGTTCGATGAAGTGGTCCTTAGTACGATCAGAGTGGTGAACCAGCTTCTTGCATGGCAGAAAGCAGTACGTTACTCGTTTACTGAGGCAGTGTCGCGGAATCCCAGTCTGCCTGTGAGCAGTCACGAGCTGGTTGCCGTAGTGAGTGCTCTAGGCGCTCAGAACCTGTC
>JAGMDA010000849.1 GCA_023128935.1 Candidatus Eiseniibacteriota bacterium
CAACGGTACCTCGGGAGCCGAAGTATCCTGGGGGGAGGGGGCGACAGCCTGGGGACCCGCAGCAGATGATTGGTGATACGTGCGGGCTGAGCGCTTGAGAACAGACACCTGAGGCGCTGGATGGACCCAGCTGACAGCGCAGCGGAAATCGGATAGGTTGCTGCATCAGTTAAAATGTTGCCTTGGCGGCCAATAGTGTGCGACCAAAGGGATTGGGGAGGTGGCGCTGTCCAAGGCTTCGTGAGAGGCCTGTCGACATGTGTTGCAGTAGAGGATCGGCTTGGGGGCCTGGAGCAGGCCTGGGATTTTGGGCGGTTTAGTTCACCCGGCTATTCCACAGATAGGAGGTTGCTGTGAGGCGTATATCTGTACTATTGGCGGTGGTGCTCGTTGCTGTACCCGGTGTGTTGCTGTCTGGATCTGCGGCGCATGCGGGCGAGATCGGGCTGAAGGCCATTGAGGGCCGCCTTGGGTTCGTGGACATCGGAGAAGGAAGTGCAGGGAGTACCTTCATGATCAGCGGAAGCGCGGATCTCGGAATGCTGACTCCCGATCTGGGCCTCGAAGTGGGGGTGGACTTCTGGACAAAGGGTTGGGATGTGGGGTACTACGAGTGGAGCTGGACGAATATCGGTTTCGTGGGAAACATACGCTACAATATTCAGACGGACGGATCGTTCCGTCCATACGGCTTTGGCGGCCTTGCAATCTGCTATCAGAAGTGGGATTGGGATTGCGGCGACTTCTACGGTGCCGGAACGTGGGAAGCCGACGAGTCTGGGATCGAATTCGGACTCAACCTGGGAGCCGGAGCGGAGTTTGGGTCCGGAAAGGGCATGACGCCGGTTGCCCGTGTGGGGTACACCACCAGTGGTGGGGCTGATTATCTCTATGTTTCCGGTGGGCTGCGATTCCCCATTGGTGAGTAACAAGGTTGTTGACCCTCGCGCACCGCGCGCAGGTCACCAAGAATCCCCCCCGCCGCAAGGGGGGGATTCTCTTAATATAGTGAGATGCACTCGAGATGATGCAGAGTTCCGGCAATAGCACCAGTGGTTCAGGCAGCTCGGTTGATCTTCCAACAGGGGACTCTAGCTGTTCACGCGGCCCGGGAGGCTCAAACGCCTTAGGCGACTCGAGCTGTTCCGGCGGCTCAAGCGACTCGGTTAGAGGAACAGCGCCCCCAGCGGTCCCATGCGATGACTTGGAACGTCGTGCCCAACCTGGCCTGGGTGCGGCCCTACTTCTCCTGATGGTTATGTTCGGCGCGATGGCTGTGGGGATGCTAATCGTCGTACTGAGTGGGCGGGGCGCGGAGCTGGACCTGCTTCTTCTGGGAATGGTGCAGGTTTCCGCCATGGTGCTTGTGCTTCTGGTTGGTGTGCGGTGGGTGGGCGTAAGTGCCAGGTCGATCTTTGCGCTCCGGCGGACGCCTTTCTGGATGGTTGCGATCTCGGCGCCACTCGCCCTGGTGTGTGCGATCTTGAGCGGTGCGCTGGAGGCGTTGATCGGACAGGTCTTTCCAATGCCGGAGGAGTACGCTATTCAC
>JAGMDA010000085.1 GCA_023128935.1 Candidatus Eiseniibacteriota bacterium
GTGGCTTCATCCTGGGCCAAGCCACTTGCAAATAGAGCTGCAATCGTCAGCATGGTGCATGCAATGGCTGTAAGACGGCAATGCATGGATTCCTCCTCAAGATGGTTTGAGATTCATCTTGGCCTGGCATCTGAGTTGGTGGCTCTGGATGCTGCAACCGGGTCTATTCACACTAATTTTACCTCCCCAGCAAGCTGCTTCGAAAGGACCAGTTTCCGTTTTTGTTGACGCCTGTAGATTTAACCCGCCAAAAAGGCCCTCAGGTCTCCGTATATGCAACATCCTTGCATGGTCGTGTGTATTGACTGATGAGAGAGCCGGTTCCCAAGCCCAAGCATTCCAGCACGTTGCACTCCCGTCAGATTGCGGAAGTGTGCTATACTGAATGAGGGTTTGCCAACGGATGGAAGTGCACCCAAGGAGGATTCTGATGAGGACGTTGACAGCCGTATTCTGTCTGCTGCTGGGCATGCTGCTCCATCTCGGTGTCGCGTCGGGAGATATACTCCTGGTCCCCGATCAGTACGACACGATCCAGGACGCGGTCGACGCCGCTGTCTATGGCGACGAGATCCTGGTGGCGGCAGGCACGTATAGCGATCCCACTCACCCGGCAGGAGCCGGTGACACAACGCGCTGCTGTGTCATCCTGAAGTCCGGCATCACCCTTACCGGGGCCGGAATGGGAGAGACAATCATCGATGCTGACTCGTCCGCTCGGGCGATCTATCTGTATCAGGCTGACGACGTCAAGATCCGTCATCTGACGGTCACTGGTGGGTTCGCGGAGGTCTATGGTGCGGGCATCTACTGCAAGCAATCCTCCCCAGACATCCGCTATGTTGAGGCTGTGGAGAACTACGACGGGGGCATCACTATGACCAGTGGGTCTAACCCCACGATCGTGTTCTGTACAACGCACGACAACGAGGCGAAGGCAGGAGGCGGCCTCGATGTCGGCCTTGGCTGTGAGCCCTATGTTTATCGCTGCAGCATTTACAACAACGATGCTCCCTTTGCTGCGGGCGTGCGGCTGCGTGGGTCCGGCATCCTCGAAGGCTGCACGATCAACGGAAACCAGACGACCGGAGCCGTCAATGTACTCGGTGGTGGAGTGCTGGTCATTGACACCGCGGCGCCGACCATCATCCACTGCGAGATCCGTGACAACACATGCTATGGCGACGGCGGCGGCATCTGTTTCATGGGCGAAGGAACCGGCGGACTGCTGGAGGACTGCGAGATCACTGGAAATGCGGGCACGGGTATGGAAACCCGTGGTGGCGGCATTGCCATCGGCTCCCAGGCCAATGTCCAGATCGTGGATTGCCTGATTGCGGACAATTACACGACGGGCGAATGGAGTGACGGCGGCGGACTCTGGGCCCAGTATTCCTCCCTGGCAATGGAGAACTGCACATTCTATGGCAACTGGACCGAGGGAAACCCGGAGTATGGCGCAGGAAATGCGGGAAATGCTGGCTTCGAGACTTCTATCTACATCCCCGGCACTATTGACGTCACCCACTGCATCTTCGCGGGCAGTCCGGACGGCAAGGGCGTCTATTGCACGAATGAAGAAGAACCCCCTTCCATCGGCTGCTGTGACGTCCACGGCAATGAGGGCGGGGATGATATCTGCGGCATCGGCGGCCAGGACAACTTCTCCCAGGACCCCGAGTTCTGTGACATCGGCGCCGGGAACTTCCATGTACTGCCGGATTCGCCTTGCGCCCCCTATCATCATCCCGGTGGTTTTGGAACCTGTGACAATCTGCTGATTGGCGCCTTCACAGCCGGGTGCGAATCGGAGGTTGAATACCCTGTATCCGAGATCGGCGGCAGCGTGGCTCTCTTGGGGAATCAACCAAATCCGTTCACTCGGAGCACAATCATTTCCTTCCAGCTGCCTGGCTCCGAGCAGGTGAGCTTGGATGTGTTCGACCCCTCCGGCCGCCGCATCGCGATCCTCAAGAGAGGAACACTGCCGGCCGGCATTCATAACGTGGCCTGGGATGGCCTTACCTCGACCCGCGAAAGGGCCGCCAGCGGGATCTATTTCTACCAGCTGACCATCGGTGAGAGGGTTTGGGGCCGGAGGATGTTGCGTCTCCGGTAGAGGAGGAGGCTCTACTACTACTGATGTGCCCGCGGGGGCTGATCCGATCGAGTTCAGCTATGGGGCCACCCCGAAGGGGGCTGATCCGCTTGAGTCCGGCTATGGGGCCACCCCGAAGGATGGCCCCCTGGAGCTGGTTAGAAATCCCAGAACGCGTCGATCTCCTCGTCGGTAAAGTCCCAGATCGCGTTGTGCGGCGGCACTGTCTCTTCCCGGAAAAACTCCGGTAACCGATCGTCCTGATTGGTAAACCCGGCTGCCACATTGAAAGCTCGCTCTGTCTTGAGGATCTTCTTGCCCAGTGCAGTCACGTCGTCCGCGGTCAACTTGATGCCGAAACACGCGTTGATCATGTCGACCACCGCGGTCAGTGCCTCCGGGATGTCGAGCACCGGGAAGGCGATGAAGAGGCAAAGGCCGGTGCTGTCGATGGCCGCCGTGGCGATCTGCAGGTTCCGGGACAATTCAACCTGTCCCTCCTTCTTGAGCGGGTCTACGAAGCCGCCCACCTTGAGCACATTCGTCGCGATCGTATAACCGGAGGTGTGATCGGCTCCCATGGTGGAGGTGCAGTAGGTGATGCCGATCCCTTTGATCGAACGCGGGTCGTAGGCCGGAATGCCTTGATTCTTAACCACTGGGACGCGCGTGATGCCGAAGGTCCGGCCGGTCACGGCCGCGCCGTTGCCAATGATGTGGCCGAGCGGCGTCCCGTCGCGGATCTCGCCCAGCAGGCTCAGCATTCCCTCCCCATCTCCGAAGGGGATCACCCCCGCCTCCATAGCGACTGCGACGGTCACCGCTGTCTCGATCGTGTCGATCCCGATGTCGTCCATTATGTGATCGGCCTGGGCCAGCTGATCCAGATCGTCGATACAGCAGTTAGCGCCCATCGCCCAGATCGATTCGTACTCGAAGCCGGAGGTCAGGTAGTTGCCGTCCTTGTCGTTGTAAACCTGAGAACACTGGATGAGACAACCGGGATGGCAACCGTGCTTGGACTTGCCGCCGCGCGCCTCTATGGTTTCCTTGATCGTTTCGCCGCTGATCTTGTCGTGGGCGTCGAACTGACCATAGCGGAAGTTGCGAGTGGGAAGGCCGCCGACCCCGTTGATGACGTTGATTAGGCCAGCCGTCCCAAAGGTGGGCAGCGCTTCGCCGCTGACGGGATGGTCCACCAGCGCCTTGCCGAAAACCTTATTGGCGGCCCGGAACTTGTCCACGTCGGCGAGCGCGATCTTGGGCAGATCCCCTTCCGGATCGATGGCCACGTACTTGATTTTCTTCGAACCCATCAGGGCGCCCAGGCCGCCGCGACCAAGGCTGCGCAGCTTGCCCTCGGGATCCCTGACTGAGATGTTGGCGGCTGACATCCGGCGCTCGCCTGCTTGCCCAATGGTGAGGATCCCGACGCCATGCCCGTACTTTGCCATGAGGGCTTCAACGACAGTGAAGTTCCCCTTCCCGACCAGGTCGCTCTCCTTCTCTATGGTCACGGCGCTTTTGGTGATCCTCAGTCCGTAGAACTCATCGCCATTGGGTTGACCTTCGATGATGAGGGCCTTGACCCCCATGCGGGCGAGGATCTGGGCGGCCGTACCGCCGGCGTTGGATTCCTTGATCGTGCCCGTAAGCGGACTCTTGCACCCGGCCGACAGGCGCCCCGAGCTGGCGGCCGGCGTGCCGGAGAGCAGTCCCGGCGCAAAGACCAGCTTGTTGTGTTTGCCCAGGGGATGACAGGTCGGGGGAACCTCCTTGGCCACGATTGTCGATGTGAGCCCGCGCCCCCCGAGCCCTTGCCAGTCGGCTGGAACTTCCTCGATACTAGAAGTCAGATCCGACATGTTGACGCGAAAGATCTTGTCAGCCATATACACCTCCAATGTGCGAATTGTAGGCTCTCACTGCAAACCTTGTTCGTTTAGGACAGTGTACACTCACTGCAAACCTTGCTAATTTGGGACAGTGTACACTGGAGGTGAGCGCAGTTCACTTGGTTTTACTCCGCCCGGCCAATCATCCGCTGTTGTCTGCAGTTGCGGTCCCCAGGCTCAGAAGAGTAACATAGAGAAGGTGGCCGCTGTTGATGAGCCGGTTGACGCTATGTCGAGGATGTGGAGTGTGGCGCAAGACAACAACACCCGGATCCCGTCAATGTATGGCCGGATACAGGCAATCCAGCAAATAATATGGAGGTGATGCCATGAAAACGCTAGCAGCCGCCGCAGTTCTGTTGCTCATCCCCTTTTCGCTCTCGGCCGACCCAGGTGACATAATCGATGAATTCATGCTCCCTGGCCAGCCAGACTGGGGTACCTACGGCCTGGCCAAGGATTGGGATGACGGCAACATCTGGGCAGTTGGCATGGACACCTACGAGTTCTGCAAGTCAGGCAAGTTCCACAACGACACCCACACCATGATCGTTGGTTGGGAATACCTTGATATGTGGGATCCGCCAATATGGGTGATGGATATTGCATATCCATATGAGTATGGCGGTCAGAACTGCCTTGTCCTGGCCGATGCGGAACGACCTGAACTGAGGATATACCACCCATACGATCGCTCCTACCTTGGAGACATCCCAATCAACCCATTCACCAGTGGGTTCAGTACGGGGCTTGCGGCGAATCCGGTCAATTGCCATCTCTACGCCACGAACTACTATGTCACAGAGACTCGCGAGTGGGACGGCACGGAATGGAGCACATTTACTACTTATGGCGATTCACCCAGCATGGGAGTTGCCTATGGCTGGAACCACGTCTTCGTAGCCTTCAAGGATCCCTTCAAGATAGTGGTCTTTCGGGAGGATGGAGCGTTTGTTGAAGAGTATACACTGAATGGCTGGACACACAGTCTGGCCGGTATCTGCTGCGCCCGCGAGGATGCCGTCGGTGAGAACGAATCCTTATACATAACCTGGACGGCATATGCCAAGATAAGAGAGGTGGAGGTGGGCGATTTCACCGGCACGAGTACCACGCCCATTGAGAGCCCATCTGTTGTACACACGAGCTTCAGGATTCTAAGCTTGTCTCCAAACCCGGGCACCGACTGGCTGGGCTATCGTCTGGCTATTCCCCGGGCCGGGAATCTGGGGGTAGGGCTCTATGACATGACGGGCCGCCTGGTTGCCACGCAGCCCCTGACCGCCAGCCGGGCTGGGGAAATGGCCGGCAGACTCGATGTGGCCCGAGTTCCTGCTGGCATTTACCTCCTGCGCGCCGAAACCTGCGGGAGGGTAGATGCGGTCCGGGCGGTGATTGTCAGGTAGGTCGACGGTCTGCCAGGCGGTGGATTGGTTAGGTGCACCCGGGGAGTCATCCGGGCCTCGCCGATCAGCATCCCCGCGTGGCAACCCTGGGTGGGCCTGGTTCTGGTGATGGCCACTGCCATCTTCGCCGTCTGGGCGGGCGGACACATCTTCCGGGTAGCCATCCTGATGCAGGGCACGCCACCGAAGCTGGGCAATCTCGTGCGCTGGGTGTTTCGGGGATAGTGAGGCGCTAGCGCTTCACCACTCATTTGACGCTAGGCTCGCTCCTTTCCATCCCGTCCTGGGGTCATATGATACTATCGCAGTACTATGAGTTTCCTCGTTCTCGTCAGATCCCCTGCCTGTAGCCTGTAATAGTAGATTCCGCTGCAGACCGTGCTCGCGTCCCACCTCAGAGCATGCTGCCCTGCCTTCTGCTGCCCATCCACCAAGTTTGCGACGCTCCGGCCCGAGACATCGCATACGTCCAGTCGCACCCAGCAATCTGCAGGCAGCGTGTACTCGAGCTTCGTAGCGGCGCTGAAGGGGTTTGGTGAATTTTGGAAGAGCACACAAGCCGCGGGATTGAATACTGCATCCTCTTCGACGCCTTGACCCAGGTTCATGATCTCACCGATGTAGAGGGTATTGAGATAGCCACCGTTATAGCCGCCAAAGACGAAGATGCAGTCAGTCCCCCCGATCGTTGCCAGCTCAACGTGTGGGTTGCCAACGGCTGCCGGCAGTGGCGTGGCAGTCAACCAGCCTGAATTCTCCTCCCAACAGTAGACGCGGTCACTGGCCGGCCAGGGTCCATAGCCAGCCCCACCGCCGGCGATGAATAGGTATCCCCTGAGGAAGTCGCCATCAGCAAAGGCAATCGGTTCGGGCAGATCATCGATCGCCTCCCAGTCCCCGGTGGAAGGGTCATAACGGATCGCGTCCGCCAGAACGCTCAGGTGATCATCGTGCGCGATCCCGCCCACGGCATAGCAATGACTGCCATCCGAGGCTGATGCCATGTACATCCTCTTCGGCCCGGGCGGTGCTGGTTTTTCGGCCCAGGAATTCGTGGCAATGTCATACTCCCAGAAGCCCAGAAGCGGCTTGTAGCTGTACAGCTCCTCCGTGTAATAGTAATAGATCCTGTCGCCAACTGCCGCAGCGCCATACTTGCAGCACTCGCGCGCACCACTGGGATAGGGTGAACTCAAGAGTTCCCACGCATTTGTCGCAGGGTCATAGCGCCTTACATCATCGGAGCCGAGCGTATGACCACCAAAAACATAGACCACTTCATCATGGACAACTCCTCGTGTAAGTGAACCAGGTGTCGGAACGGGTAATGCATCACTGGACCACGTATCGGTCCCGATGTCGTAGATGTAGTGAATCGGCGCCGGGCTCGGATGACCGCCGAAGAGATATATCTTGTCACCAATCAGTGCTGATGCGCCCTGGCAGACTGGCGTGGGCATGAGTGCTCCGATCGACCATTGGATCTCGATATCTCGTGTCGGAGAACCAACCTGCTGCTTATCGCCACCAGATGCTAGCGGAGCGCATTTCGGCAGGAATGGGTTGTGTCCGTTGGTTTTTGCATCCCGATCATACCAGGCCATGAGGCTGTAGAACTGACCATAGAAGCCGTCCATGGTCGAATCCTGGCCTGCAGGATCATAAGTTGCGGGGTTGGGCAGGCTGCCACCCGCGCCGTCGCAGTTGTCGTCAAAGAGGGGGTACTCATAATGAGCGTTGGAATGGGGCGTTTCCCATTCGTAGGCTTCATCAAGAGCGATATAGCCGTCTTGATTCGTGTCTGAGAACCAGGGAACCGTATCGGTCGGACGGCCTCCCCGCAACGCTAGCCTCCACATCCCGGCCCAACCGTAGGAGTTGCCCTGAGTCGCGTTGCATGATGTGGCCGTGATCACGCGGCGGTTATCGTTACAGAGGCCCTGCATGTGGGGCATGATCGCGCCACTGTAACAAGGATTGTAGGCACCGATGTAGACCCTGCAGTTGATGTCGTCGA
>JAGMDA010000850.1 GCA_023128935.1 Candidatus Eiseniibacteriota bacterium
CGCCTCGATCCTGTGCGATCGGATCATCTCCAAAGCGCATTGCTGGGCCGGCCATCCCCCCCCTGCAATGAACTGGATATCCGTGAAACCGATCCTGCTCAGCGTGTGGACGAGACTCTGGCTCTTGAAATGATGGATCTTGAAGCTCTGCGCCTTGAGTATCTCTGCCTTCCGGAGCGACTTGATGGTCTGGGCCAGGCCGCGCTCAAGCCTGGGATCGCGGTGGGGATACAGATCATCCTTGCATCGCTTGGCCCACAGCTCTAACCGTTTCTTGTTGCCGTCGGTTAGCGGGACCACCTCGAGAAGGAAGACCTGTTCTTCGGCCTTCTCCATCCAGGAAACCACATAATCAACTAGATACGAGCCCTCAATGCCCGGTTGGACCGAGATGACCTCCCGAACTGGTTCCGCTATCCACTCCAGGACTTCATGGGTCATGCGGAGGGTCCCGCCAACCTTGAGGACCCGGTAGATTTCGCTGAGCGCAGCTGTGGGGTTGGGCGTCTGCTCAATTGACATAGCTGCAACCACACCATCAAAGCTGCTTGTTCGGAAGTCCATGTCACAGGCAGACATCGTCTCGAATTGCGCATTGCGCACATGCATCCGGCGCGCATTCGCCCTGCAGGCTTCGGTCCGCTTCGGTCCTGGTTCAATGCCGACGACTTCCTTGAAATGCTGGGCAATCAGCAGGCTGGGCCAACCGTCACCGGGACCAACATCGAGCACGCGGGTAGCGTCCTCCAGGGAAAGGACATAGTCCCAGATCATTCCCCGGTGGTGCCAATGCAAGGCATCGCGATGGTCCAATGGCAGATGGACCTCGGGCAGCTTGTGGCCCGCCTGTGATTCCATCCGTTCGAATCGAAGGGTCTGGGCATTTGCGGCCTTGGGACGGCAATTCTGGCCAATCCACTCAAATATGCCACTTGGAGTCGCATCTCTCTGCATCGGAACCTCCCTTTCATGGAAGACCCTAGCTTTGATACCACAGGACCATGGAAGTGGCAAGGTGCTTGCGCCGCCACCGGCCCCCACCCTAGTGTCATCGTGCCGGAGGAACTTCCTGCCGAAAGAACCCCGGCGCCCTGCCAGCAAGATGCGGCGACAGCGAGTGAACCCGCGATGAGGACAAAATGACCAGAACCGTTCCGGGCGCAAGTGAAACGCCAGAGGGGAAAGCAGTGCCGGCCGCAAGCAGCCGCCGGCAGGCGAAGCTGTCAGCCCGCCCGTATCTGCTTCTTCAGGGGGAAGTCCTGCGCACGGCTGCTTGCTTTCGCGAGAACTCATTCGATCTGGTCTATGTGGATCCCCCCTTCTTTACCGGGCGATCCCGTCGCAGTGCGACCGGGATGGGCTTTAGGGACCAGTGGGGGGGCAATCTGGATGGATATCTTTCTTGGGTGATGCCACGCATCGCCCGGTTGCGCCAGCTCCTCCGGCCGACCGGAAGTCTCTGGATCCATCTCGACTGGCACGCGGTCCACGAGGTGAAGGTAGAAAT
>JAGMDA010000851.1 GCA_023128935.1 Candidatus Eiseniibacteriota bacterium
AGAGGCCGCACGGGCCGGCGATGCGGGGAAGGGCTTTGCAGTTGTGGCCGAGGAGGTGCGCAACCTTGCGCAGCGGTCTGCCGAGGCCGCGCGGAATACTTCAGAGCTGATCGAGGAATCAGTCAACAACTCCGAGCGTGGGGTGGGGGTGGCTGAGGAGACATCCAAGGCACTAGAGGCGATCACAGAGAGCACCGGGAAAGCGGGCCAAATAGTCGCGCAGATTGTGGCTGCCTCAGAGGAGCAGACGACGGGGATTGAGCAGGTCAACACAGCCGTAGCCCAGATGGATACGGTAACGCAGCAGAACGCTGCCAACGCGGAAGAGTCTGCGTCGGCCTCCGAGGAGCTGAACGCGCAAGCCGAGCAGCTCAAATCCGTGGTCGGTCAATTACGCGTGCTGGTTGGCGGGTCGGCAATGGCGGTGGAGGGGAATAGGACGAGCCGAGTGCACCATGATGTCAATGTTTCCCATCACACGCCTGCGCATCATGGGCTGCATGTCGTGCAGGCAAAGCCCACGCCCATGAAGAACGCACCCACCCCGGCGCCGACTCATGAGGTCGCTGCCCAATTCCATAACCTGCCGCCAGAGAACATCATTCCCTTGGAGGATGACAAGGAAATCGCCAGCTTCTAGGGCGAGCTTGGGATACCAAGGACAATTCATGTAATTGCAGACGGCCGTAACCGGTGTTATATCAGCCGGTTACGGCCTTTTGCAATAGTCTCTCTGGCTCCGTTGCCACATAACCGACCACTCCCACCGCAGTCAGCGCGATCACTTGGATCAGGCAGGCAGAGCAGGGCCGTAGAGGCGTGGAGATGCGCGGTCACAGCATGTTAGCATGCTGTATGGATTCGGGCTGCCCGGAGCGATGGATAGCAATCATGCGTACGCTGGTTTTAATGTGTGTTGGTTTTATCCTCGGCTTGGTTTTGGCTGAGGGTCTGCTGCGTCTGTACATGGTGTTGGTCCCAAGCTCGCCCACCGCTCCTTACGTTCGTGACTTCCACGCCGGCTATCGTCTGCGGCCCCGAGCGCCGCGCGATTGCGCTGATACCGCCGCCAGCGATCACATAAACAGTTGGGGATTCCTTTGTCTACGGGACTGTGCCGATCGAGGACAACTTCCTGCGCGTGGCCGAAGCCAAGATGACAGAGCACCCGGCCGGGAGTGCGACGGAAGTAGAAATGGTGCTTATGGGTCTTGGCGGGTACTCAACAGAGAACGAACTCGGGCTCTTGCGCTCCCTCGGCCTCTCCCTGGATCCCGATCTGGTAATCCTGAACTTTTTCGTCGGCAATGATGTCACAGGTATTCCCATTCGGGGCAAGGTCTTCCGGGGCCGGCTCTACTACGAAGGCTCCGCTAATCCCTGGGTCCATCTCATGCGCCGCTCTTGGCTCTTTCTACTTGTGGAGAAGGTTTTCCTGGCCAGGATCATGCCGGTCATCCTTGGCCGGCAACCGCAGGCGCTGCGAAAGAAGCAAAGCGCAACTCACAGTCACTCCGTTCGAGAGGGAATCTCCATTACATCAACCAGCCATCACGCCGTTGCGTTGAGATATCTGTCCATTCAGGCAAGGCGCATGCCTGTCTACCTGAGGCATCCGGACGATAGGATGCAACGGCTATGGCGGGAAGCGGAGGGATACTTGCTGGAGTTTGACGCCACCAGCCGGAACGCAGGGATTCCCTGGATCCTTCATGCTATCCCATCCGAGATGCAGGTGGACGCGCAGGTCCGCAGGAGCGTGCTGAAAAGGCTATCCCTACCGGCTGAGCTCTATGACTTTGACGAACCTCAACGGCGCCTGCACGCATTCGCCAGGACCCACGGGATCACAATTTTGGATCCCCTGACCGAGTTGCGCACGCTGCATCGCCCTGAGGAGCGGCTCTATATCCCGAACAACACACATTGGAATGTGCGGGGCAACCGCATCGCGGGGGAGATGCTGGCTGACTTCGCCGTTGAAAGAATCCGTGAGTGAGGCGCCTACACCATCCTTGCCCCGGAGCCGGGGCTGCACGTGCTGGAGGTTCTCCCGGCACCGAAGGCAGCCGGCCGCAACACCACAAGATGAACCCAAGCGGAAGCATGGGCCGCCATAGTCGACGGCTCGAGCTACCGACAGGTGGGCGCGCCCAGGAGTACCTGGCCCTCATGAGTATTCCTCGTCATGGCATGCACTTACGCGCCCTCGCGACGATGCCTGGTGAGAGGTGGGGGCCGGTGTGGAGCGGTGGCCTTATCCACCTCAAGCGGCCTTCGAGATGTGACGATATTCCGCGGTAAGGGCTCGCGCAAGAATGACTTCCCGTTTTCGGCGAGGGCCGCACCGTCGAGGACGAGGCGCGG
>JAGMDA010000852.1 GCA_023128935.1 Candidatus Eiseniibacteriota bacterium
CCGCCGGATCCTGCCCGTCAATGGCCATTGCGCAGCCCGCGGACCAGGAACTCGTCATGGCTCCCGTCTGCCAGGTGTGACTCCAGGCTCAAGATCCCGTCGCGCCGGGCCACTTCGGCCAGACGCACGATCTCGGTGACGTGATCGACCGGGTTAACCGGGCGGGTGAAGAACGCCTTCTTCACCACCTTCATGATCTTGATCACCTGCCCGAGCGGGAACGCGATCAGGGCCGCGGCCGAGGTGCCGCCCAGCACGATGGCGATCGAGGCCGGGTCGATAAACGTTCCGATGGACGTCTTGCTCGCGATGGCCCCGACGACCAGGCTCACGCCCAACAGGATGCCGATAACCGTCGCGATATCCATAGCTGCTCGCGTGGTGCGTCACGGGCATAGGACGGCACGGCGCGGCTCTCGCGCCGCGGCGACGCACAATCCCGTAGCACGTATCGATGCTGCAACCCCGCGCGCTAAATAGCCGGTGTTGGGAGGGTCAGGAGTCGTCGTTATCGGGACGGGAAAGGTAAGCTTCCGCCAGGCGCAGCTCCTCACTGGCCAGGGCGCGCTGCGATTCGAGGGTCAGCCCCTCCAGGGCGGTGCGCAGGTGGGCCGCCGCCTGCTCGAATTCCCCCAGGTAGCGCCGATAAATCAAGCCGGCCAACAACCGCACCTGCGGGGCATCCACCGCGGTCGGATAAGCCCCCAGAAACGACTGGTAGGCGTGGACCGCCGGTTGCGGACGCTGCGTCTGGGCCAGGTGGTTGGCGATCTCGAGTTGCTGGGCCCGCGGCAAGACCTGGCTTTCGTCCAGTTCCGTCAATTGCAGATAGAGCTCGGCTGCTTCATCCGTCTGGCGCTCGGCCAAGCGGTCCAGAATATCCGCGCGCAAGCGCTCCACCGGCGTGAGCTTCAGCGGCTCCAGCGGGCGCGAGTCCATCTCCTCCACCACGACCGGCCGGGCCATGCGCGTCCCGGAGAGGCCGATCGGGCTGCCGAGGCCCTGGCGGCGCCGCCAGCGGCCCCAGAGCGCCAGCATGTCGAACTGGTTACGCGGCAGGGCGCGCACCGCCAACATCAGCATCGCCACCGCGAACCCGAATGCATAGCCGCCCAGGTGCGCCGAAAACGCCACGCTGGACTCCATCCCGTGCGCGAAGGCGGGGGCGATGATGTTGTCCCACAGGATGATCTTGAAGACGATCATGATCATCGCTGGGATCTGAAAGGTGGTCAGGTAGAAGAAAATCCACAGCAGCATGGTCACGTGCACCCGCGGGAACAGCACCAGGAACGCGGTGGTCACCGCGGCGATCGCCCCCGAGGCCCCCAGTAGCGGGTTGCTGTTGTAGATAGTGAAGACGACCCCGGCGAACACGCCGCCGGCCAGATAAAACAGAATGTAGGCCGCCGAGCCCATCCGCGCGCAGACCGCGTGACCGAAGATCCACAGAAAGAGCATGTTGCCCAACAGGTGCCCGATGTCGGCGTGGAGGAATTGATAGGTGATATACTGGCTCAAGCCGGGGATGGCGGCGTTCAAGGTGTAGTGCGTCCGCCCCGCCCACGCCTCGCCGGCACCACTGG
>JAGMDA010000853.1 GCA_023128935.1 Candidatus Eiseniibacteriota bacterium
CTGCGGTTGGCGCTTGCTCCGATCGGAAGTCATGAACTTCTCCTTTCCTTTTGTCCTGCTTCGTCAGTGTCGTTGGTGTTCAAGCTCGGGAGATGCCTTACCTCGAACTGTAAGCCAGGCCCGTGCTTGAAGAGCTTGGGCCAGTAATCCCAGGCTCTTGATCCGTCGAGCCAGGGACACGGCCTGGTGAAGCGCCGCGGAGGCGCCCTGGTGATCCCCCGCTTTGTCCAGCGCTAGCGACAGGGCCAGCAGCGCGCGTCCCCGGTAGTAGCCATGTCCTGGCTCGGCCAGGATCCCGATCTCTTCTCTGAACAGTTGCGCCGCCTCGCCTGCCACAGGGGAGCCATGGCCCTCATTGGCCTGTGCCAGTCGTACAACCCCGAGGTGATGGAGATAGCGTGCTGATGCGACGCGGTCGCTAAGGCCGCGGGCAATATTCTGATGGCTTTCCAAGAGCTCCGCGGCTGCACCGAGCTTTCCTTCAACCTGAACAGGAAGCGCCCGCGCCCTGATCGATGTGGTCAGCACCGCATCGTCCGTACTTGCAGTGCATAGTTGCATGGCGGAGCCATATTCCCGGACGTCATCCCATGCCTCCAGATCCAGCAGAACATCGATCAGGGAGCGAAGGCTGTCAGCTTTCAGGATGGAAGATGAACCCCGCTCAGCCTCCTCCCACCCTCGCACCGTTTCTGTGATTGCGACGCGCCTGGAGGAGCGGTGAAGGTGGCAGAATCCCAGCAGCAGCCTTACTGCAATCAGGTGATGCCTGGTCTCCCGAACCACGGCCAGATTGAGAAGCTTGCGGGCTTCCTGGACGGCCTCATCGATCCGATCCAGCTCGGCCCACGTCCATGCCCTGTGGATCCTCATCCCCCCCAGTCGCGCCGGGGATACCTGCCCCCACAGCTCCCTAATCCCGTCATCCGCGCAGCGGGCACCAGCCTCGAGATCACCCACCTGGGAATACATGATAGTCAGATTGCTCCGCATCTGGGCAGACCGCTCCCGATCCTGCGGGGCCGCTAGCGCGGAGCACATAGCCTCAATAGCTATCTGGGGATCTTGAGAGAAACGCAAGATCGCGAGCAGTTGCAGGCTGAGACCCTCATGCCGATCCCCGCTTCCCCGCAGGCTCTTGGCAGACTGGGTCGCCAGGGTTTCCGCCTCCTCCACCCGCCCCGAGGCCATGGCATGTTGTGCACGATAGAAATCGAGCAGCCCTGGTGGCACGCACCGGCTTGCTTTCTCAAGCTGCTCCAGATGATCCATGTAGTGCTGGTAGGACTCCCTCTCCTTATGCCTGATAGCACGGTCCAAGAGAAGACACAATGCGCCCACGGCAGCGTGAGGGTCGTTCTCCCTGGCGGCCCGCTCCAGTAGAGGCAGGCCGAGCGTCCCATCGACCGGCATCAGACCCTCGCCGGCCACAAGGAGAATCCGCCCCGTGCTCCAAGCCGCTCCAAGAATATTCTTCAGGATCTGAACCTGTTGCAGAAGCCCGTCCAGCGTCCAAGTCCCCAGTTCCGGCCCTGGATAAGCAAGCAACTGCCGGATCCGATCCCACCGGTGTTCGGCCTCGGCCTGCGTCAAGGCCTTGGCCAGGTGCTGGGACTCCCGCAGGCGATCTCCCATGCGGCGCGCCCTGTTGCAGGCGCTGATCGCTTCCTCGGTATGATTCGGGTTGGGAGTGAGATGCTCGTTCAGCCAGTCGTCGATCTGCCTTGCCTGTTCGCAGGGCGTGGCAGCAGCCTCGCACCATAAGCTCTGTGTCACGAACCGGACCCGCGCGCTACCCTCGGGCTCGAGGTAGCCATGACCGAGGAGATCGTCGAAGTGCTCGGGCTGGCAGAAGTGTGACAGAAGGTCACGGGCTACCGTGCGCGGCAGAGAGAGGCCAGCGCGCGCGCAGATCTTCAGCGGGCCCACCAGCTCTGCATGGACGGAACCCAGG
>JAGMDA010000854.1 GCA_023128935.1 Candidatus Eiseniibacteriota bacterium
GAGATGCTGCTGAAGGGTCGCGCGGACCGAATCGAATACGCCGAAGGCGATGATGAGGGACAGAACGAAACGGAAGACGTATTCTCGCACATTGAGCATGAGCATGACATCGATATGCTTGCGGAAGTGCTCCGCGCTAGCCCGGTTTCCGTCTGTTGCATTCACCATGAGCTACAGCAGAAGACGAGCATTGCCTGGCCAGGAGAGACGACGCGCTTGCTGCGTGATGCCTTGGCTGTCCTTGTCCTAAGGATCCTTGGCCATCGCTGGCCGATGCAGGACCAGTACGAAGAAGAACGCGGCGAACCGTTCCTCGATTCGAAGTGGATCGATGAGGACGGGATCATCCCGCTTATTGCGGGAACGGGCGAGGAGACGCTGGCCGATCGTCTGCGACGATACCTTGACGACGAATACGGATCGGATCGCGGCCCCGAGGTGGAAAAGGAAATAACGATGGCCCTCGGCTGGAAGGCGGGTCAGCAGTGGGGCAGCCAGAAGGCTATGTCGCTCGATCACTGGTTAAAACGGGAATTCTTCAAGCGCCACGTCTCGCAGTTCAAGAAGCGTCCGATTGCTTGGCATTTGACGAGCGAGAAAGGGACGTTCCAGACGATCGTCTACTACCACAAGTTCGACAAAAACCGGCTCCAGCTTCTCCGGTCACGATACGTGCGCCAGATGCTCGACGAACTACAGCGAGAGCTCGGGGCCACGCGGGGCGAGTCGATGAACCGTGAAGCGCTTGCGCGTGTTGAGGAGTTGGAGAACAAGATCGAGGATGTTCGCCGTTTCGATGAACGGCTCCAATTGCTGCTGGAAGGCCGAGAGCGGGACGCACGGATCTGGTGCCCGTGGAAGTCCGAGGGCGAACAACCCCAAGGATGGGATCCCGACATCAACGACGGTGTCCGCGTCAACATCGCGCCGATCCAACGGCTGGAGCTGTTGGCTGGACCCGTGCTCTCGAAGAAGGACCTGAACTCCTTGCTCGCCCCGGAAGAGAGGTCATAGAGGATGATCCTACAATGGTTGCGTGAGGACTTCGAAACGCTTCTCCGCCGCGATCCGAGGACGCGGGTTGCCCTTTGGTACGACACTAAGCGGGAGTTCGCCGGTCTGCTTGCCCCTCTGGAGGTTGAGCTGGCGCAAGCAGGGCTCGCACTCCTCGCGCTCGACCCATCACAGGGTCATGGGCCGCTCTGGGTCAAGTGGGCGTCCGAAGTCGGCCCGGCCGCTGATAGAAAGGTGGTTATCTGGCTTCCGAATTCGCGGGATGATCTTGCGGGCAGGGCGGCCGACGGTCTTCGTGTGGATTGCCTGCTGGAGTACAGATACTCGGGCTTTGAATGGCTGATCGAGGGGAAAACACCGACACTGTTCGGGTTTCTGAAGTCTCACAAAGTGTCGCTGCCTACGAAGCGGTCCGACCAAGATGCGCTATGGCGTGGGGATGCGGAATCGCTCCTTGTCAAGTACACCCTGGCGAATCTCGATCGTGATGAGGTGTTCTGGACTTCGCGGATGTTGACAGCATCTGTCATACGGGACGCCATTGTCGGCGATGTCGAGGAACGATTGCTCCGATTCCTCACCAATCCTACGAACGAAGCGCATGGGCTCGCGGAGGTGGGCATTGGGGAAGAGTTCATCACTCAAGTCGAGCGACGATATGGTGAACGGCCCGATCTCGAGAACTCACCGGACGCCTGGGCCCACGCTTTCACGACGCGCCTCGTGCTCCTGGAGGTCTTTACCTCGACAGGCGAGGGCGACGAGTTTCCCTACCTCACGCGGCTCCCCGGTGGCGAATTCCGAGAGCGTTGGCTGGAGTTTCTCGCCCACTGGATGCGGGATCTGGATCATGTCGAAGCATTCATCCGCTACGCTGAAGCAATTGATACAGAACTGAGCCTCGCGGGTTGGTTGAAAGAGCATCCCGGCATGACACAGAGCCTTCTTTCCCTGGTCAGGAGCCGCTGGGACCAGTTTATCGACGACCTCAAGGCGATCGATAGTGGTGACGAGCTTCGCGAGAAGCTGCTGGGATCTCGCGCCATGCTGGAGCAAGAGGCCGCCGGATTCTGGGCTGAGGTGGCGGAAAGGATTCCAGCGTGGAAACTCTCTCTTGATCTATGCGATCAGCT
>JAGMDA010000855.1 GCA_023128935.1 Candidatus Eiseniibacteriota bacterium
GTCGGGGACGTGCCTACAGGTTTTGACCGGGAACCTCATTTTTACAAAAAAGAGCTTCAGGTAAAGCTGTCGTGCTCTTATGGCCCAGGCAGGTATGACCCTAACTACGAAGACAAGGGAATAGACTATCCCCCAGCTTATGTGCGCTGGACAGAAAAACGAAACATGCAGGCCTTCCAGGATTTGATCTATACAAAGAAAATCGATGTGAGTTACCTAAAAACCCATACATTCAAACTCGAAGATGCTCCCGCTGCCTATGATATGATTCTGGCAAAATCCGAGCCCTTCATCGGCATCCTCATCGAATACGATACAACTAAATCC
Source organism: Candidatus Eiseniibacteriota bacterium (assembly GCA_023128935.1). GTDB lineage: Bacteria > Eisenbacteria > RBG-16-71-46 > CAIMUX01 > WJJG01 > DAOVQB01. Next base: position 328 of record JAGMDA010000855.1, read on the forward strand.
TTAGAAAGGAAAAAGATAATATTAAATCCGCAATCCGCAATCCGCAATCCGCAATCGGTAACCATCGGTTTCATTGGTGCCGGCTCCTACGCTCAGAGCCATTTGTTGCCCAACATCCCGAAACACAAAGATGTAGTTCTCAAAGGCGTGATGACGGCCAGCAGCACGAGTTCTCGTTCGGCAGGGGAGCGTTTTGGGTTTGAGTTTTGCGCAGGTAATGAAAAAGATATTTTGGACAATAAGGAGATAAACACAGTTTTTATTGCCACCCGCCACAATTCCCATGCGGAATTCGTACTGAAGGACTTAAAGGCAGGAAAACATGTCTTTGTTGAAAAACCCCTCTGCCTCACAGTTGAGGAGCTTGGTCAAATAGTTTATTTGTTAAATAGTTATAAGCAAAAGAATATTTCAAATGGAAACACTACTCAACCACTTGACGACTTAACCAATCAACCAATCCTGATGGTTGGATATAATAGAAGATTTTCTCCATTGGCGCAAAGGATCAAAGAAGAATTCAACAACGGCCCTATGTCCATGATCTACCGTATAAACGCAGGTCCTATCCCGCCGGATTCCTGGATACAAGATCCAGATATTGGTGGGGGGAGGATTATCGGAGAAGTCTGCCATTTTGTGGACTTTTTGACTTTTATAAACGGCTCCTTGCCGGTCTCAGTGTACGCGAGCGCCATGAACGATCCAAACCATTTTAACGATACGTTGAACGTTTCCTTGATTTACCAGAATGGATCCATAGGAACCATTTCATATTTTGCCAATGGGAGCAAGAGGCTTCCTAAGGAGCGGGTTGAAATTTATACCAACGGATGCACAGCAGTCTTAGACGACTTTAAAAAGCTTGCTGTTTATGCCAAAGGCAAAAAGAAAGAAAGAAAACTATTGAGCCAGGATAAGGGACAGAAGGCTGAGGTAAGACAATTTATTGAAGCCATACTTAATGGAAATGGGGAAGTGATTCCTTTTCAGGAAATTTACAACACCTCCTTAGTTACATTTAAGATTATAGAATCAATGCGGACAGGAGGAGTTGTCAAAATTTCGAATCCTGTTTAGTCTGTGTGGCGCCCATAAGGCGACCTGTTTCAAGAGAAATTTTGGGACACGGATTTTACCCCAGTATAATAGTGAATTACCTACCAAAGAGAAATGGCCCATCCTAGTCAGGGATTCCAAAGGGTAGGGGGGAGGCGGATTGAAACGGATAAAGGCTATTCTCTTTCTTTCCCTCGCAGCAGTTCTTGTAGGCCTGATTTTTTATGCCCCTAATTATTTGGCATATTCCGACAGGCCGAAAAGGGCGGATGCGGTTGTTCTTCTGTTAGGCCAAGATTTTAAGGCACGAGAGAAGCAGTCTCAGTACCTAATTAATGAGGGCTACTCAGATTATCTGATCATTCCCGCGTACGGCAGACTCTAC
>JAGMDA010000856.1 GCA_023128935.1 Candidatus Eiseniibacteriota bacterium
TCGGCGCTTTTTCCAGATTGGATTGGGTAGCTAATACTATCAATGCTAGCGACCCAGAGCGTGTCGTTCTCGATGTAGATGAGTTCTTCCCAGTTGGGATTCTCGCCCACATCAACTTCCTCGTAGTTGTACCAGACTGGAGAGTACTCCCCTGCGTTCGCACTCATTGTGAGCAGCGTAATGAGTGCTGCTCCGAACAGAATAGTCTTCATAATAATCACCCCCATAAGATTTACACAAGAAGAGGCGTGCAGTAAGCTCGCTCCTTCTCCCTGGACGCCATCTATACGTCTGCCACGACAGTGTGCTATCGATCCGTTTGTTTACCTGCGCGATGTCTTCTCGCGCATTAGCGCCCACCCGGACAGCGGCCTCGAGGAGCTCCTCCCCGGTCAATGGAAGGCGCCACGCACAACGGCCACCTCTTGACTGTCTTCGCGCTACACATCTGAAAGGATCGCAGGAGTCTCAGGATTTGTTCACCGGACGGGTACCTTCTACTTAACCCGCAGCATCATGCTCTTGAGACTACGACCCTCTGCTTGGAGGACGCTGAAGTACACACCAGAAGGCAGAGTGCTACCATTAGCATTGCAGCCATCCCAACGAATAATGTGCGCGCCTGGTTCCACTGTTCTGTTCACAAGGTTACGAACAAGCCGTCCGCTTGCATCAAACACGCTCAGCTTCACCCAACCATTGGCAGTAGTGGTGAAGGAAAGCGCAGTCGTGCTGCTAAACGGGTTGGGGTAGTTCCTGCCAATCTCTAAGCAGATCTCAGTTGGATCCTCGTCCACAGAGGAGTAGTGGGGCTCATTGTTGAGCGTCAGCCACGGAGGACCCAAGACTACGATCGACTTGATGGTGAGCGTGTTGATCCCGGCGTCCCTGCAATCCTGCTTGGCCAGCGTGACCTGCACTGCAATCGGGATGCTCCGATCAGCGAAGATCCTGTCAAGCAGGAACCCGTAGAAGGCTACGAGATCATCATCCCACGAGCCTGAGGTACTTCCGACGTACATAACCTGTCCGCCGAAGTTGTCATACAGCCCGTCTTCTGACAAGCTGTACTGCTGCTCGTACCGCTGCGTCATGCAAAAGTTGGACTGTCCGCAGGTAGGGCTGAAGGTCATGCCTGGCCAACAAGTCCCGACCATATCCCACATGAAGATAGGAGCCCACGTAATAGATGATTTGTTGTTGACAGAGCTGTTCGGTCCAAGGAAGAAATTAGCGTCAGACCCATACTGGTACCTATCTATCACCTCGTCCCGTCTCCACCAAGAATCCCCATCGCTTTGCAGCAACCGTTGGAAGTATGTTTCTGGCGGGAAGTGCTCTCGGAGTTCGTTCATGTTGTTGACAAATTGCTCGCCGTCGTGCGGGTTATCATAGGTCTCGTCGCCAATGAACTCGTTCACATTGAGGTCGTAGAAGTATCCTGTAAGGTCCATGTACGACATTCCCTTATACGTTTCAATGAGAGCTTCTTCCTCTGTGGAGAAGGGAGAGCGACTCACAGTAACGTATACACTCCCATCGCCGTACAGGTCAGAGTACCAGTCATCTGTGGCTACCCACCATGTCCAGTACCCAGTGTTGTACCCTTGCGGATCCAGATCCTCGATGTACTCACCCACTGGGATCTTGTTGAGATGCGCTTCGCCCTCAGGAGGGTAGAGCTCATCATACCCCTCCTTGATCTCATCCCAAGGAGGTGGCCACTGTTGCGTCCACATGGTGTGGTCGTTCCCATCACCGCCCAGGTAGAAGATATCCACACCATAGGTCTCGTACATGTACTGCATGTCCGCTTTGATCTG
>JAGMDA010000857.1 GCA_023128935.1 Candidatus Eiseniibacteriota bacterium
TAATTAAATACTGAGGAGGCACTTGGACTCTTCTTTTGAGCAGGGGATAAGAGGAGTATCAGAAAGTCAAATAAAATCTATCTGATCCTCTATCCCGCCTGATATCTCATTCTGATTCTCTGATGGTCTGATACCCTTTTGTAAACCTCTAGGCCAAGCTAAGAGAGGCACTGCGAAACTCGGAAGCCGAGTAACACAAGCGGGAAAGCCCCTCATCACTGTGTCTAAGAGGACCATTTCCTATCCTCTCCGTCGTTGCGCTTGTTCACGGAGTTACCGTGCACAAGTTGCGCTATCCTGAATATCGGTGTGGTCTTTCCAAAGCCCGATCAGGCCGGAGTGGAGTATATGGTGGGCCATTAAAATGGGATACTTACGCACACCCGAAGGTTCGACCAGCGCAGTCATCCGGATGTACTGCCCCCTTCTTGCACGGCAAGCCTGTTAGAAGGATTTCCCCATCTTTCTCAGCGATTTTGTGCACACAAATTGCTTTCACCTCTGTTCGCCTCCGGTTCTGTTGATTGGAATGTTGCCTAATCTGAACTTCGAAACTTATGAGACAAGGCACTGGATTGTTTTTGGAAACAACTTTCGAGCTTTAACATAACGGATAACCACTGATTTGTCAAGAGCTTTTTAGAGCTCTCCTCTGGAGATGAGAGGGAGCGTTCGGGGTTATGGACGATTCCAGAGCGAGCCTGATCTTCCCAAGCGCCTCGCGAAGCCTCTGCCCTCCATCCCCTTCTAAGTCTTCCCTGGGAGGAGGCCTCTTTGTCAATTTCGCTGAATCCCACTCTCTGAGGCATTTTGCCCTGGGGATTCCGACAAAATTGACAGAACGCAAGGGTCGGGGAGTCCTTTGAGGTGAACGCTCTCGATGAGATCTTAAAACAAAATAGCCAAGGCTCAAATGAGCCTCGGCCATAGGGAAACCTGACGAAACTTTTTCCAAGTGTGCTCAGTTACCCTTTTAATTCTATCTCTTTGTTAGGAAAGCAAATCTGGTGTTTTCGGACTTCTGATTTCCACGCGTTCGTCTCAGGGAATCAAGGGTTGATCCTCACAGATTCCAAAGATAGGAGACCTTCGCCATAATAATCCTATCGATAAACTTCATATCCTTGCCTCTCCGCTCATTGTAAGCCAAATAGAAGTTACTCATCGGCCTGTATCTCCAGCCGAAGAGGAGATTGACAGCATACTTGTGAGCCGATGGGTTAATCGGAGCGAAAATTCTCAAAGAAATATCCCTTGTGGGAAGATACGTCAGTCTGAAGTTCCCCACCTTTTTGACCTCGTCCAGCCTGTCTGAAGGGAAATACTCCCAGATAACTTTACCTCCAAGCTCTAAGCTAAGGTTATCCCAGGGCCTGGTATCCGCCCATATGTAAATGGCTCTTATGCTTCCAAAGTAGTCATCCTCCCAGTCGTATTGATCCCCTATGCATACCCACAACCTAACTACGCGGATAAAGGCTTTTCTATATATCATAGGGTTAAGTTCGAAAGTACGCCCTCTATATCCCTTCTGCTTCCAACGTAGATACCAATGATGATGAAAGAATCGGATATAATCGTTATTTTTGAAAATAATGCTAAAGTATGGATATGTTAGACGCCAACCCCACCTGTTCTCATCTGTCCTTTTGGTTACCTCAGGTCCCCCTCCAAACTCAATTCGCTTGATTCCAAACCTTTCAGGATGAAAAAGGTAATCCGCATAACCGCCTAACCTCTTTTCCCCTACATGAAGATCGTGGGGAACATACCCCGTCTTATCCACATTGAACTCAGGCTGGACGTATTTAAATTCTCCGTGCATCACAAACCTTTTCGTAGAGCGGCCAAATTCAGCTTGGGCCATCCAGTCATCTTTTTCTATATCGGGGTTAAAACTCTTTGCGAATCCTAAGCTCAGCGTGTTATGCTCAGAATGCAGACTGAGATCCGCCCCCAAGGCCCGGCTGTATTGATCCTCTGCCTTCTGTTTTCCAACACCAATTATACCGAGAGAGGAGATCTTGAGGATGTCTTTCTGCAGACGAAAGACCCCATAGGTGGGGTCAGGGCCTTTTTCTTCATCTACAGCTATCAGCAGGCCTGTGCTGTAATCACCTACTTTTCCTGTAATCTTAGCTCCGAGCTTGGGATCTGCTATCCTTCGGCTGTAAAAAAGGTTCATCGGGCTAAAAAGCTCGCTCCTCTCCATGAAAAACGGGCGCTTCTCTTGATAGTAAAGCTCAAACCTTGTGAGATTGATCTCTTCTGGGTCAGCCTCAATATGGCAGAAGTCAGGGTTTAAGGTGACATCAGCGGTCAGGTTAGAGGCGATCCCATACTTGATGTCAAGGCCTGTGTCCTTCTCCCACTGGTTTTCCTCTCCTTTCCAGCTGTATCTGGTTGTTCCATAGGGAAGAAGTTCCAGGTGTAGGCCTGGTTTGATGTTCTCCAGGCCAATCAAATCTCCTGCCTTTGATACTTTTATGATACCGCCATCAGCTCTGGTTATGGGTGCCCAGGCCGAGTCTTCCCTCTTTGCCCCCTGGAACCTCTGGATATTTACCCCCCAGGTTTGTTCCTTCTTGGAGGGAAATCTCAGTGTCTTAAAAGGAATAGCAATCTCTGCAGACCAGCCCTTATCTGTAACCTCTGCCTCAGACCACCAAAGGCCGTCCCAGGCGAGCTCTATCTTCCACCATCCTGCTCTCCCTCCGTCATCAAAAGAGCGGAAGTCCCTCTGAACGCCCCGTGGATTAATCTGGAAACCGTAGCAGTTCTGATGGTCGTGAAAGGCGTCGAGAACGATACTGATTAGATCATTAGGATAGAAATCGCTTTCTCTTGGCACAAGTCGGGTAACGATCTTATCCGGTCTGGAATCTAAACACTCAATCCCAAGATAGAGGTTATAGTCGTCATACAGCACTCTGACTATAGTCTGCTCTGTAGCGGGTTTCCCTTCATCAGGATCCATCTGAATAAACCCCGATGTTGGCACCGCCAGCCTCCAGCAGGGGTCATCCAGCTTACCGTCAATTTCCGGGGGATGCTGGATTCTTACGGCAGTTATTACCTTAGGCTCACTAGCTCGAAGGCTGGAGGCGACAAGGAACAACGATGTAAATACAAGACACGTATGTAATACTTTCTTATTATGAGACATAGCTTACCCCCTTGTTTTACTTTATAATCTGCTTTGAAATGAGTTCCTTGTAGTAACTACATCTGTTACATAAATCCATATGTGAGCCCTCATCTACTATCTCACCACCAGATACAACCACTATTCGATCCGCTTTATTAATGGTCGAGAGACGATGAGATATAATTATGAGGGTGCATCCTAACGCCTCAACCCTCTGTAATATCGTATCTTCGATCTTAGCATCAATAGCACTCGTGGCTTCATCGAGTACGAAAACTTTGGGTCGTCTAACGATAGCTCTTGCGATCGCTATTCTTTGTTTTTGACCATCTGATAGTTCGATGCAAGCGTCTCCTACATTTCGATCCCAATCTTCAGCAAACTCATTTACTTGTGATATCTCTAACGCAGGCTCAACACATAGGCGCTTGATCATCATCTTCTCCTCCGTTGGGTTTCCTGGGTTCGCAGTGAGCACTCAGTCCTTCTCAATGTACTAAAGTGCACACTACCAACCTATTCCAACTTAGCTCCCTGTTCGAGGAGCCGCTTCTGCAATATCGAGATATCCAGATTGCGGGGACTGACTTTATGTCTCACGGCCAAAGCCGCCGCGGTTCCCGCTGCTTGTCCCAACGCCATACAGATCGGCATCACCCGCGTGGAGCCGTTCGCCTCACGGGTTGTGGAGATACACCTTCCGGCGACAAGAAGGTTATCTATCTTCTTCGGAATCAAACATCTGTATGGAATCTGATACGCTCGATCCCGCTTCAGATGGACGGCGACATCCGCTTCCTTCGTCCC
>JAGMDA010000858.1 GCA_023128935.1 Candidatus Eiseniibacteriota bacterium
GCCGCGCGGCTGATTAGCAGCGTTCGGCACCAGTGTCTCTCCCGGTTTTGGTATGGCAGCCCCCTTGGTGAAATACTTCGGCTAAGATTCAAGCAAACCCGGCTGACAATATCTTTTGTAGAATAGTTGTCAGCTGTTTCCTTTCTGTAGCAGGGAGTACTGACAATAAATCTTCATTTACTTTATTGATAATTATAAACAGTTCCGGACCTGTTGCATGCCCTTTATCTGTCAGGTATATTCGATAGCTACGTCTTGATCGTTCATCTGTGCGGCGTTCAATGAGTTGTTTTTTTTCAAGTGCATCAATGGTGCGTGTTGTTGCATAACCGGGCAGGGTTATTTTTTTGCCAATCTCTGTTTGAGTAAGTCCCTCCTCCTCCAAAAGCGCCATCAGCACACCAAATTGTTTTAAATCTAACCCAAGGCGCTTTAGCTCTTGTTTGATAAGGGAATCAAGGCGGGTGGATATCATTTTCATCATCCAACCAACGCTGTTTATCCTGATTTTTTCTGCCTTTGTATATTTGTTCATATTATAACGATATCATGACACAAGACAAAATGCAAATTTTGCTCTTGCAATTGTTGCAAATGCAACTTATAATGTATTTTATTATATTTGCTTTAAAAAAAAGGAATTTTATGCGTCGATTATTATTTTTACTGCTGTTTTTTTTAATTTGTTCCACACCGTCTTTTGGTGCACCGCAACAGGTGACCGTCGGTGTTGTAACCGATGGTCCTTCTTTTCGTATGGACAAGGTGATTAGCTTTATCAATGAAGAAATCCAACTATTGACCAAAAATGAGTTTGATGTCCGGTTAAAGGAGAGTAAAAGACTGGATGGCGGCTGGCAACGAAATGGGATCGAATCGGCTTTGTCCCACCTATATAAAGACCCGGAAGTTGATATTGTCATTGCCCTGGGATTTGGCTCAGCCGCAGTTGCTGTCTCCCTGGAAGATCATCCAAAACCAACACTTGCCTCGGTAATTCTTAATCCTCACCTGGTAAATGCGCCCAACAAGGGGAACAGCTCCGGCAAACATAATCTTGCCTATGTAAGTATCCAGGCCGACCTTGCAACCGAACTGAAAACATTTCGTGAAGTTGTTGATTTCACAAATATTGCTCTCTTAAGTGATTCTTTGATGATGGAAGTGATGCCTGCCCTGGCCACAGAAGGTGCTAAGGTAGCCACTGAGATGGGGATAAAAATATTTCCTGTGCTCCATGGTGGAAAAGGCGATGACCTTGTTTCCCGCCTGCCATCAGATATAGATGCCGTTTTGATCGGAGCATTACCACGGATGGATGAAGCACAGATGGCCAAATTATTGAGTAATCTTATTGAGCTTGGTTTACCAAGTTACAGCCTGATAGGTTCCCACCTTGTTGAGCAGGGAGCCCTGGTTACTGCTGTCCCGTTCGAAAGCTGGCAGCGGCGTACACGGCGTCTGGCTCTGGATTTACAGGCAGTACTGTTTGGTGATGATCCCAAGGACATGAAGGTGTTTGTCGAGGATCGGAGACGATTAATCATTAATATGGAAACTGCACGCCGCCTACAGATCTCGCCTCCATTCGATGTTATGCTTGAAGCACAAAAGTTAAATGACGAGCCTGAAAGCGCAACTGTGCGCTGGACATTAAGTGAAGCTGCAAAAAAAGCACTTCTCGAAAACCTTGGTATACGCGCCTCAAAGCTTGGAGTTGAAGCCGGAGCAAAGCAGGTGGATGAGGCAAGGGCAAATCTTTTCCCCCAGCTTTCCATAGGTGTTGACCAGCAGCTTCGTGATGATT
>JAGMDA010000859.1 GCA_023128935.1 Candidatus Eiseniibacteriota bacterium
AGGTCGGCGCGCTTTGAAAGAAAATTAAATGACGAGAGAGAGAAGGTTGCAGATCTCGGAGAACGTTTCATGCGTAGTGTCAGTTCATACATTAACCGGGAAAAACTCCTGCTGAAAAACTTAAAAACAGAACTGGTGGCAGTAAACCCGAAACAACCACTGAGAAGGGGCTACTGTCTGATACATAAGGATGGAGTGCCGGTTACATCTGCGTATGAACTAAAAGCAGGGGAATCTGTTGGCTTTAAGATGTGGGACGGCAGTGGAAAAATGGATGTCACAGAGGTGAATTATGACAAAGAAATATGAGGATATGGTTCTGGAATTAAAGGAAATTGTACAGAAAATTGAAAGCGGGGATGCAAGCCTTGATGAGACAATTTTACTCTATGAAAAAGGTTTTGAACTGGTTAATCAGTGTGAAAAAGCACTTGAAGAAGCTGAACTGAAGGTCTCTGAACTTTTTCAGGAACGGTAACAGTCATTTTTACTTCCATTATTGAACCTGTTTTCAGTGCATCCGTTATTTCACGCGGGATTGTCTCTGCCACATGGTCAGAATAGATCCCGATTGTCCTCCCACAGACATAGGAGGATCTCCTCCAGACAAGGTCTGTGGGGTGATTTAGTGTTATCAGGGAACTCCCCTGTGATTTAATCGTAAATGAAACACCGTCCACAGTAAGTACTGTTGTTAATTCCGCACGATCATCTGCAAGCATCTGTTTAAACTCCTGAGATAGATCGGCTGCACCCCTGTCCGCAGCAGTGCCGAGAATACATGTGCCTTTTGGAGTTAGTTCCTCCTCTTTTGTAATCTCAAATGTTGACCTGTGTTTTCCGGTTATGTTTGGGTGGCCGTGGCATCTGACCACTTCTGTAATCTGCATTTCTCATAAAAATTAGGTGTGCAACTATTTTCAGGTTTTGGAAGATGAAATCTGACGTGGCTGTAAGGTATATCTCTTATCACATCTCAGTAATTAGGTAAGATGAACCCTAAATTAACATGTCCGTCCTGTGGTAAGGAATGTAAACAGAATGTGCTCAAGGAATCGGGCGATCTTCTTGTGCAGTGTTCTTTGTGTGGAAATATCCACCATGTACCGTTAATAAAAGAGCCCGCAGTAATTACTGTCAGGGCTGTTATCAGCAAGGACCAGAAATCAAGTGTCGGCAGTATTGAACTTATTGAGAATGAACGGTGTGCTGTAGGAGATCTCCTCGTGGCAGAACTGGGTGATGATGTTCTGGGTGTTGAGGTGACCGGTATTGAAGTTGGGGATAAAAGGCGGAAAAGAAGTATTGCAACTGACATTTCAACTATCTGGACCCGTGAGGTGGAAAATGTTGTTGTCAGGGTTTCTGTACATGATGGTCGAAAGACTCTCCCGATGTACAGCGCGTGTGACGGTGAGGATGATTTTATAATCGGAGATATCTATAAAATTGACAATGTCAGATTCAGGGTAGTTCAGATGAAACTCCGTGACGGTGCATTGATGCGCAAAGAGGGTTGGAAGGCATATGCACGAAAAATTAAGCGTGTGTATGCAATCAGGGTGTGATTTTTACTAAAAACGTGCATGACCCACGTTGTGTCATGCACGTTTAGCATGAAAGTGGCAAATCAGGC
>JAGMDA010000086.1 GCA_023128935.1 Candidatus Eiseniibacteriota bacterium
GTGCCTGGTTAAGCTGGCCTGGTCAACCGAATTGGGATGCTAGAGCTGACTTCAGCCGTGATAGCTACATAGATGCGTCTGATTTTGGGCTATTGAGTGAGAATTGGCTGAAGTGGGGTGACTGTTTTGGATGGCCTGGAAGCTGGACTTGATTAAGAAAGTGGGTGCATCGAGGAATTTGAAAATGAGTAAATATGTGGAGTTTAGCAAAGGAGGTGAAATAGTTGATGAGTAGTAAATTTATCAGTCTAATTTTAGCCGTAGCAGTAGTCGTGGGTATGGCGGTGGTGCCCCTGGCGATCCCGGGGCAAGTGGCTATGGCTTCTGGTAACGTGACAGTTGAAATCGATCCGTCAACTACGCAGGTGTTACCGGGTGGTTCCTTCACCATTGATGCTGTGATCAACAACCCCGATGGCAACGAAGTCGCTATGCATGCTATTCGCCTGAACTTCGACCCCACGTACTTGACCGTGGGCAGTGTCAGCCTGGTTGACTTTACCACGGACATGGCACCACCTACGATCGACAATGTCGCTGGCCATGTCGACTATGATCCTAATATGGGGGTAGGCAACAGCATTAACAACACTACCATCATTTCGGCCAGGATAAGCTGTACGGCTAATGCGTCGAACGAGGGAACTAGCACGATATCCTGGGTCTACACGAGTGGTCCACCGCCCCGACAGACCAAGGTCACTTTTGGAGCAACTGATTACCTCGAGGGTGGTAATATGAGCTTAATGTTCGATGGCACGGTGATGGTCTGCACTCCCACCCTGACGGTAAATGTAACTCCGGCTGGCATGGGAGGTGTGGACATATCTGGCAGCATTCCACCTTCCTATCCCAACGTCTCCACCTGGGACTGGGATGATGTGGTAAATCTCTTGGCGGTGGATTCAACACCAGGCTGGGGGTTTGTGAACTGGACTGGCGACCCTGTCGCTGCCACCAATCCCACGACTATAACCATGGATGATTGTACCAAGAATGTAACTGCCAACTTTGCGGAGCAGCCGCCGGCAATTTTGGCCGTCCCATCGAGCCTTACCTTTAATGCTAATGTGGGAGAAGATCCCGCGAACCAGACGCTGGATATATACAATGACGGCGGATATATACTGAACTGGACATTAACCGACGGCCCTGGCTGGCTCAGCGTCAGCCCGACGAGCGGCGGCGACCTCGGTGCAGATGACCACAATTCTACGCAGGTGGCGGTTGACATAACCGGCCTCACAGAAGGGACTTACTACGCCAATATCACCATAACTGGAAGCAGTACCGTAGAAGTGCCGGTCACCTTGAACCTTGGTGTTCCGGGAATCTCGGTTAGCCCGACACCCCTCACCTTCACCACCAGTGAGGGAGTGAATCCTCCAAGCCAGATGCTTGAGGTATGCAACTCGGGAACTGGCATACTGGACTGGGAGCTGACTGATAATGCTGGCTGGCTCAGTGAAAGTCCCACGAGCGGCAGCCTTGGTGCAGATGAGTGTGAAGGCGTAACCGTATCGGTTGAAGTCAGCGGAATGGAAGCCGGGGATTACACTGCTACCATCACTATTACCGGGTCCCCCACAGTGTCAGTCCCTGTCACCTTGTATATAGTGTCGGCAATGCCGGATATGCTGGTGGGGCCGGCACAGTTGTCTGCCTCTGCCCTTGATATCACGCCGCAGCAGGTTGAGCCTGGCCGGGATGTGACAATATCCATCAATGTCGCTAATACCGGCGGGGAGACTGGCAGCTATAATGCCATTCTGTATATCAACGGTGTGGTTGAGGCTAGCCAGACGGTGTCTGTTGCCGCGGGGATAAGCAAGAACGTGATATTCACGGTAACCAAAACGCAGGCAGGCGTTTACGACGTTGCCCTGGCGGGACAGAATGGACAGTTTGAGGTGGTGGGTGGCGGCGGCTGGTTTGGTGGTGGTGGACTGGGCACCGGCGGCATAATAG
>JAGMDA010000860.1 GCA_023128935.1 Candidatus Eiseniibacteriota bacterium
CAAAGCGGGAGCTAGATTCTCGTGGTCGATTGGTCGCGCCGGGGATACACCGTCCGACGGACAAGGAGCCAGTGTCTCGGAGACTCCCGCGGCTGGCCTCTATCAAGCCGGATGCATTGTCACGGGCGGAACTCTGGAATGTATGCGAGGCATACAAGATTGTCCCGGCCGGTCCCGCTTTCCGCGCCGCTCAAGGACAATGGCTGGGGCGGTTGTGGTCATTGCCGCAGGGGTCACCAAGGATTGAGCAAGAGCTTGATGCATTGCTTGATGGGCCTCTGAGTAAGACAATGGTTAGGCGGATGGCCCGCCGTGGTCAGGAGCAATACACGACGATGGACGCCGTGTCCCAAGATCCCAATACGGAGTTCACGCGGATCCCCGAAGACTTCGACCCCGAGTGTATTTGCGATGCGTGTGCCGACCTGGCAGGCGAGGAGGGCACCTACGCCTATCACCAATCCATCGGACTACCGGGAGCTGGAAGTTGTTACGGCGGCGATGAATGCCGTTGTAAATTGGTGCCGACGGTATGACCAAGAATGAGACTCAATCTCGAAGCGAAAGGCATGACGGCGGCACAAGCGGTTGTCGATGCCGCACAAAAACTCGGGTCAAGATTAGGCGGCGTTGAACTCCGCGGGAAATCCCGACCTGAAGGAAGCCTGACCAATGCCGACGTGGAAAAATATCTTCGCAAAGGTGGTAGAGATTTTGTCACTCCCGACGCTGCTTGTGAGGCTAAGATTGGCGAGATTATTGAAACGATTTTCGGGAAAGAGTTGAAGCGAGTTCAGGCGCGAAATATAAAAAAGAAAAAACCGAAGAAGCTTACGAAGGGCCAGGCCTCGGCCGTCTGTGGTATTGCGCTGAAAAAAGCAATGGAATATTGGATGGAGTGGTCGACGACAAATATTGAAAATAAACGATTGGCAGATGGTGGTATCCCCAAGAGAGTGACCGAAGCTTACGCCAGATACCGTTTGAAAAAATACGGCGTACCCGAAGACATAGTCGGAAAAGCGACAGGGGAATTATTGGAAAACCTTGTCGATACGGATTCAATCAATCTAATTCGGAAAAAGTAAAACCAGGTTAGTCCGGGTATCAGTCCCGGTCTGTAGAAAAAACTGCGAACTAACCCACAACCCTGAACCGTACATGCAGATACGGAAGCGCACGACACGCGCACGGAGAAGGCCATGACCGAAGAGAAAGACAAAGGAACACAGACGGAGCCGACGAAGGATCCCCCACCGGGAATCACATCGGGAATCGAGGAGAACGAACGCAAGTCGCCTGCCTTTTTAGCAATGGTGAAGCAGTTGAATGAAAGCCGGACTGCAACGGATGATTTGCAAAAAAAGCTTGCCGCTTTTGACGACGAAAAAGTCGTTCGCGAGAGGGCCGAAAAAGACGAAAAGGCCGCTCGCGAGAGAGCCGACCTAGAGTCAAAAGGCGAGTATCAAAAAGTTCGCGACAGCCAGGCCTCGGAGATCGAGACGCTGAAAGCCGAGAAGATCGCAATGCTCGAAACGCACAAGATGGATAAGTTGAAAAATGAATTCCGACTTGCGGCGAGCAATGCCGGCGTCATCGATCCGTACACCGCTGAGGGTTTGTTGGTGGCGTACATCGTCACCCCGGAGGCCGAGCGGACAAAGGTTGCGGAGCATTTTGCCGCATTGAAAGCGGGCGAAAAAACGAAGGCGTTGTTTGGAGAAGTTTCCCCTGCGGGAATTCCCCCGGTGAAAAGTGGGACGGTTGCCGGACGGTCTGGTAACGACTGGGCAAAAGTTTATGCGGAGCGAGACGGCGACGATATGAAGGTCGCCGCTGATGCGCTGAAGAAGTTGAAGGACTACTACAGCGAGCACAACGAGTTTCCGCCGAAAACCTAGCCCCAAGCAAATCGAGGAGATTTAAAAATGGCCTACCAAGGCGAGGGATATTCTGATTATCTAAGGGAAGTTTGGCTTCCGATGGCGCGGTTGATGGTTTACCGCAATGGATACTTTCTCGGAAAAGACAGTCCTTTTGAGATTGTTCCCCCGAACAAATGTCCGTCTGGCGAGCATATCAACATGGGGCTGGACTACGCGATTAGCTCCAATGCTGGGTTGTATACCGTCGGTGATGCGATGGTCACGCCCGCACAGACCAGCACTGTGAAAGCGTACTTCAACAAGGATCCGTTTCAAGAGACTGTCAAGACGTACAAGATGCTCAAGCACATGCACCACACCGGAATCGGCGGCACGAACTTGGACAAGTCCACGGACGATAAGGCGATGACCACGGGGATCAAAAACCTTATTGACACCGCGATGACCCAGATGCTGGCTGACATCGTGGCGTGGATTTCGGCGACTACGGCATTTTCGGATGCTTCATTGGACCGGTCCACGTACACCTCTTTGGTGTCGTACGAGGCCACGGGCGTCAACGCATTGGCGCTTGCCGATCTGGAGGATGCGCTTGAGGCCCTGGAGGATGTCACGTACGGCCCGGTGGCGCGTGAGAGTCTGGCCTGGTTGATGCCGCGGAATCAGTTGACCAACCTGTCCCGTCTCACTTCGGGTGTGTCAAATCTGGGCCTGAATGCCTCGTCTGACGGCGTAGGCAAAATCGACGGCGACCGCACCGGACGGACGAAAACGTTTGGCGATGTCCCGATCTTCGTGGTGCCGGATATGAGCACCACCACGATCCTCCTGGTCAACCGCTCGGCCATCAAGGTGTATAACTGGGCTCCCCTGGAAATCGAGCCCAAGTCCTTGGAGGAGCTTGCGCAGGCGTGGGCACTGTCCATTGGCGTTTGCATCGGCGTGGAAGATCCCCGGCAGCAAGGAAAACTGGCAGGGATCACGGCCTAAAAAACCCCCAACCAAAAAAAGAGAAGCAACACGGAGTGCTTCTCTTTTTGTACCATGCATTAAAAATGCGTAAGGAGAAAAATCGTGGCTACTGCATTTGCGAAAGTATTACTTGAAGGCCCCGTGGTCACCGCCATGGGGGAAAAAAAGGCTCGTTACAAAGTCCAGATGGGCGAGTCCCATACCGGCGCCGGTGAGGCGTTCGACGTTTCGGCCGAGTTCGATTACGTCAAGGAGGCGTCGGCGATCGTGTCCGGCGCTGTCGGCGATCTGGGTTACGTGTTCGCCATCATTGGCGGGACATACAACGCCGCCAACAGGGGCTACCCCGCGGCCAGCATCAAGCTCGCTGCGCATCGAGGCCTGAATGGCGGTGGCGCCGCCGCTCCCTTCGATCCGTGCGACTCGGTAGACCTCAAGGCGATCAACGATTTGATTGTTACCATCGTCGGTACCTGAGAGATGTTTGAGTGCGAGGGCTGCGGCCAGTGTTGTCGCGCGAAAGTAGACTGGGATTTTCTCGGTGTGAAATTCACAGACGATGACGTTGACCGTATCTCTCGGCACTTGGGCAAGACCGCGGAAGATTTCCGGGAGATTTACAAGGTGAAAAATGAGTTCATCAACATCGCCAAGATCGGGGCCTGCCCCTTCCTGGCGGACAATCGGTGCACCATCTACGAGGTGCGCCCGGCATACTGCGCTGCATGGACGTGCAATGGCACACACAAGAGCGTAGGTGACTACTAACGCAATGGAGAGTGCGCAATGGACTATGATCTGATTGGAACGAAGGTAAGCAGAAAAAGCAAACAAACCGAAATCCTGATGCAGTTCCGCAAGGACGGCGACGAAGTGAGCATCACGGATGCCCTGCTAAACATCGAGCGCGGCGGCAGTGACGTACTGGTATTTCTCGCGGAAGAGGGAGTCCAGCGGAAGTTTTATATCCGGGTTCTTTGTGACCGCTGGGGAAATCCTGTCGAGGACGGGGACATCGTCGAGTGGACGGTTGACAAGGGCAACAAGGACGAATTCAAGCAGAAAATGAACGCTCGCGTAATGCGCGAGATGGCCCGCCGCGGCGAGGGTGATCGTTTTTTTGAGCGGTATTTGGCGGTGGTGAAAAATGGCTGCATTCATGTGGATCGAAAAGCCGCCGTGCAATTGCTCAATCTTCACGGTGTTGCAGAGGCCGGGGCGCCCCTCTCGCGTTTGCGTGAGGTAGGGTCCGCTGACAAGATCATGCCCGATGGGAAAACAGGGCGCGTGCACAACTGGCGGTACCAGGAGATTTCCGTAGACGAGTATGCCGAGCTCGAGAAGGCGGCCGAAGAGAACCCCCATCGACAGAACAAAGAGACAGACAAGGCGGCAAAGGCCGGGGCCGGGGCCAAGTCCACGCCCGGACCGCTCACAACCCGATAGACACAACCTAAAAGGAGGCTACCCAAATGGCAGCCAGATCAGGAAAGGGCTTGCAGCTCAGAGCTGCTGCCGAATACGCAGCAGTAGACACGTTCTACCCGTGCGAAACCGTGCTCACCATGGGGACAGGTGCCAACTGTTTGCGCCTCTACGTGGCCTCCACTGTGGACAATCCGGGGGATGTAGAATTCTACGTCAAACACCGGGCAGGGAACAACAAGGATTGGCACGACTACTGCACTTCCGAGG
>JAGMDA010000861.1 GCA_023128935.1 Candidatus Eiseniibacteriota bacterium
GCCACTGGATCACCGTCAACTACCGCGAGTCCTACGGCCTGTACGCCACCTCCGGCATCCTCTTCAACCACACCAGCCCCCGCCGGGGATTAGAGTTCGTCCTGCGCAAGATCACCCACGGCGTGGCAAAGATCAAACTGGAGATGGCCGGCGAACTGCGGCTGGGCAACCTGGACTCCTGTCGCGACATCGGCTTTGCCGGCGACTATGTGCAGGCGATGTGGCTCATGCTCCAGCAGCCTGCGCCGGACAATTACGTCGTCGCCACGGGAGAGACCCACTCCATCCGTGAGATGTGCGAGGCGGCGTTTGGGTACGTGGGCCTGGACTGGCAGAAGTACGTGGTGCAGGATCCCCGCTTCATGCGGCCGGCGGAGGTGGACCTGCTGGTGGGAGATGCCAGCAAGGCCCGCCGGGTGCTGGGCTGGGAGCCGCAGGTCGGTTTCCACGAGTTGGTGCAAATGATGGTGGATGCGGACATGGCGTTGTTGCAGAGGGAGAACAGGTGAAAGTCAAAATCGTTGCCGTTGCTACCGGAGAGGAGGTCGTCGCTGAGATTCGACCAGCACGCCGGGAGGACATTGCCCTATGGCGGAGGTGACAGGGCCAGATGCCTCCCACAGACGAGGATGCGCACTGGGACGAGTACATCCTGATGGCGGAACTGTTTCCTCGCCAGTTGGCCTGCTTGGCGGTGCCTAGCCCGCCGCGGCAGGCACGTGGCACATTAACGACTCCTCGAGAGACTAACCATGGTCGGTCAGGCCGGCGGCCATCGCCGGGGTCCGCTGCTCCCACTTCTTGGGCGAGCCACTGCCCCGCCCCTTTTTCCGTTCCTCGTGCACCGTGGCATAGTAAAGTCCTTCCGGCGGCACCGGGCGTGGCTTGGGGAGGCGGCCACGGTCACCGTTGCGCTGGGGTTGAACCCATACCCCCAGGACCCGCAGGATGGCACCGGCATAGTGGGGCAAGGTGTCGCTGGTCAAGAGGGGCAAACAGGCATCGGCCAGTCGGGCGCGCAGGCGGGTTAGCAGTCCAATCGCCTCCTCTTCTGTGTGCTCGCCGACCACCACGGCGACGACCAGTTTGTGGACCGCATCGAAAGCAATCCAGACCCAATTGTCACCGTACTCGGTGTGCTCTTTCTCCCACTTACTCAACGTCCGCTCCTTCTTGCGCACGAAGGTCCACAACTCGTCCAGCTGCACCTGGCTCAGTTCCAGCTCCTGCATCATATACTCGGACACCTGTTCGCAGTGCTGTCCGGCTTTCCGCAGCCACTCCAGGACCGTGTCGGGCTCTATGTGGTGGATTGGTAATCTCAGTCATGAGAAATCCTCCTTGTGTGAACCTGATATTGTACCTGCGTCACCTGTCCAAGATCGCTTGCACCGCCGCATACACGTCCACCTCCCGCGCCGTGATGCGCGCCACCCACGCCTGTATCTTCTCCTCCCCCACCCGCGCCAACAGCCGGTCGAACAATTCCTGCTGCAGGACGTTGCGCAACTCGGTCTCGATGCGGGCGCGTTCCCGCTCAGCCCAGGCGCCGCTGGTGCGCAGGTGCTCGCGGTGAGCGGCGACCGCCGCCAACACCTCCGGCACGCCGCTGCCGTCCAGTGCGATGGTCTTCAGGATGGGCGGACGCCACACGTTGTTGTCTGTTCCACGACCGGCGTTTCGATTGATCACCATCTCCAGCGCCCGCGCCGTCTGCGCCGCCCCCGGCCGGTCCGCCTTGTTGACCACCAACACGTCGGCGATCTCCATCAGGCCGGCCTTTAGTGCCTGCACCTCGTCCCCCAGCCCCGGCGCTTCGACGACGACGGTCGTGTGGG
>JAGMDA010000862.1 GCA_023128935.1 Candidatus Eiseniibacteriota bacterium
GTACCTTAAGTACGGGGTATGTGACTTTTATGCCATAACACCTGTCGGTTATGGTGGATTAAAAAAACAAAAAACAGGCAGGAGGAGGTGAAAAGGAAAAAATGGAAAGAAAAAAACAAATGTTGGCATTGGCAATTTGTGCGATGTTGTTAGTGAGTATGAACGGAGTAGTAAGTGCGACTACGGATACTATTACTCTCTTCAATGAGGATTTCAATTCTGGTGTTTTTGCGTTATCAACTGAAGAAAATATTGCCTTCAATCCTGATAGAACAGGATATCCTCATCCCACAGAATCAGACCTTGGTTGGGGCGCTGCTACTGATAAATGGGAGATAGTTGATGGAAAGCGTACTTATATAGAGTGGCAACATGGTTTGGGTTTTACTGGAGGAGCTGGTAGTTATGGTGGAGAACCTTGTGGAGAGAGGCAAGCAACTATAAATTTTGGTGAGCAAAAGACATTTAGCAAAGTTATAATTTGGCACATTGGCGCAGGTCCTGATACCCCCATGGAATGTGGGCTACAATATTGGGCTGGTTCAAGTTGGATAGATATCAGTTTCCAAAGGGATATCAACCTCTCTTATCAGCCTCTGGAAGGATATTGTGGTGTAATTCCAGATACACTCACCTTTGAGCCTGTTACAGGTAGTAAAGTGAGGTATTCTTTTGATAACTGTGGAGATAGTATACTTGGTACGCCAATGCGTCATGGATGGATATTCGAATTTGAAGTCTGGAGAAAACTTGTGACAAACAATCCTCCTACTGTAACAGCAATTACTCTGAACAGTACTTTTGGCACTAACACAACAGATGAAAATCTAACCTGTTATGCTGATGTAAGCGATTCTGATGGTGATAACGTTACAAGGATTTTCAACTGGTACAAAGATGATAGTCCAATTGCAGTTCTTAACATGCCTTTTGAAACAAACAGCTCAACAACAGCAAAGGATTACAGCGGTTATGGTAATAATGGAACAGTAAGCGGAGCAAGCTGGACTAGCTCGGGAAAGGTTGGTGGTGCGCTGAGTTTTAGTGGGAGCCACTACGTAGAAGTGCCAGATGACCCAAGTCTTAGACCCTCACACATTACTCTAGAAGCCTGGGTTTATCCAACTAGTTATGGTTATTATAGAAATATAGTTGAGAAGTCGTATCACAGCGGGTTTACTAGTCCTTGGACTAATTACCAACTTTGGCTGCAGGATGATACAGCTCAACCTGCTTTGACAGTGACTATTGGTGGCGCTAGATATTTTGTTATAAGTGACGATGCAATACCAATGAATGAATGGACTCATTTAGTAGGAACTTACGATGGAGAGACAATGATGATTTATATAAATGGAATACTTAAAAAAAGTAATACTGCTCCAAGTGGCCCTATCGATGAGCGGCCATACAATCTTTACATAGGGCATCGCGGAAACCACTATTGGTATGGAAAAATAGACGAAGTAAGAATCTACAATTATTCATTATCAGCAGAGCAAATCTATCAACACTTCTTAGAAGGAAATAACTCTCTAACTACATCTACACTAGTAAGTCAAGAAACAGCTGTTGGTGATGTCTGGATGTGTCAAGTAACACCAAATGATGGAATGAGTGATGGTGAGACAAAGAATTCAACAGAGTTAACTGTTTGTGCTCTAAAACCAACTATCTCCATTTACACCGGCAAAACAACATACTCTCCAAGTGACACAATGACAATTACCATAGACATAGCAAATCCAACCGAAGACAGCGTAACGTTCCAATGGTATTGGGGAGTTCCTCA
>JAGMDA010000863.1 GCA_023128935.1 Candidatus Eiseniibacteriota bacterium
GTCGGTTGTCCGTTTTATCACAAGCATGTGGTGGTAGATGAGGACGTTCGGGTGGAGTCGGCTTGTTGTGCCCTGGATGGGCGTGAGGCTTTCGGTGATCAGGTGTTGGATATCAAGTTAGGGGTTGATGGCAAGCGTGGGGGCGACTGCCCGTTTATTGATCCCCTGTGTAGGCAGATCGAGGTAGGTTGCTATGAGTAAAATCGCGATTGAACTGGTCCACCAGCGAATACCCCGACCGCCGTTTGTACCGAGTGAGGGAGGCAGTACTGAGCCCAGCACCGGGCACAATGGCAAGATCAGCATGCAGAACATTGAGGCCAATTGTGGATTGTTCGAGGCGGTGTTCGAGAACAAGGAACTCGAGGACGTAGCCATCTGGTTGCACCATCTGGTGCGCTTCGCCAGTTTGGTTGGCTATGAGTTCAGCGTGGCGATCACGCAGAAGCCCCCGAGGGGTGGACGTTCAGTGACTAACCAACTCAACTTGACGCAGGTTGAGTTGATATACCGGAGTGAGGAGAGTGCAAGAGCCTTTCTTTCACCCACGACGATCAATAGAGGAGAATAAGATGAGCCAGAGAACCACGAAATTCCCACCCCGTACCCTGGTGAACCTGGAGCCGGTGAAAGTGTTCGCCGCGACCTACGTTGATGGTGAGCAGGTGCACGATACGCGTTTGGTCGTCGTTCATGGTGGCCACGTCCATTTCCTCCACCCGCTGCCCAAGGATGACGCCTCTCTCCGTCCCCCGGCCGGTTGGTTGAGGGACGCGATTTTGTCCAAGGTTGACGGCCCGCCTACTCAAATCGACTCGGAAGATCTGCCGAAGGACAACGTCGAGATCCCAATGGAAGGCGGTGTATGAAGACTCCAAAGATACGCCTCTTGAACGACAACGTGTTGATCAAGTTGGAGACTGAGAGCGAGACCACCGCGTCCGGCCTGCTCATCAAGCCCCAGGATAAACATGAACATGTTTTTCGGGCGGGCCGTGTTGTCCAGGTGGGTCCTGGCAAGTGGACCGTGAAGGACGTGCGGGAACCCATGTTCTGTAAGGCCGAAATGCGGATCTTGTTCATCAAGTTCGTGGCGACCCACACGGAGAGCGCCAGGCGTGTCCAATCGATCGTCGGTAAGGACTACGCGATCATCAAGGACTATGATGCGTTGCTGGTGCTGGACGATGGGTTCAACTTCAACGAGATCAACCAGTAGGAGATCCCATGAGAGTGATCCAGCAGGACAAGCACGATGATCAGCGGTTGGAGATCGCCTGGATGTGGTTGCCGATGTTCATTGCTCAGAACCAGCAGATGCTGGGGGGGTTGGATCATGTGTTGACTGCCAGGTTCCCGCCGCCGTTTGACCCGACGGATGCCAAGCTAGATGCGATCCACGAGTTTGTGATCGACTGGATCTGTCAGAAGCTTCACATCCCCGGCCTCTGGCATTACCTGCGGGGGATCGAGGATGTGGGAAGCGACATGTCTGTTATCCAGGGGAACTTGTGTAGGGAGCTCCGACAGGCTATCGGCCAGATCGAGATGGAGCGTGTTGATAGCCCGGAGCTCTACGGGGTCGTTGGCAAGGAGATGGATCTGAAGGAGGGGCCGTTCTCCATCGTCTTGAGCGCGATCGAGAGGTCAAAAAAGTGGACCTGCCTCAGCGAACGCTTCCTGGCGACTCTGGGGGACACGAGGCTGGCGGAGCTGATCAATCAAGGCAAGATCGTCGAGGTGGAGAACATGCGGACTGAGGAGACTGAGTATCTTCTCGAGCCGGAGGAGATCGATGAGTCAGTTTCGGGTTGACTCCGCGAGGATCGTATTTGAAGGCAGCGACTTCGTGCTGTACGACGTGGCGGACTTGCTGCCGCGCCACAAGAACTTTCCACACGGAACCGAGGTGCGGAAGCCCGACGGCTCACGCGCGATTCCAGCACACTGGAAGTATAGGGAGATCCAAGGCCGGAAGATCGACATCCTCTATTCGCATCAGACCGCAGGGGCCGTGACGACCGATGGGTTTTCGGCGTTGACCAATACCTACAACTTCATGAGCAGCGATCCGAGCTATACGGCTGCAGGCAAGTGGACTGGCCGTGGTCGTGGGTGGCCGTCTGGCAGCTACACCTACTATATCCCGTACAACCCGATCATGTGGAAGGGTAAGGTCGTGATCTTCAAGTGCTGGGACCACGACTGGATCACCTGGCACTCGGGTCATAATAACAACTCGATCGCCATCGTCTGTCAAGGCTACTTCCTTAGTCGTCATATGCGGACGTTCGAACCACGCCGCGGTTGCCCCAGCGGCAAGCCTAGCGATTCCCAGCAGTTGGCGCTGGCCGGCTTCTACATGGAGTTCGCTGTAGATCACTTGGGGATCAAACCGAAGAACATTTGTGGTCACTGTGATAGCCCGCGGCCCAAGCCTGCATGCCCTGGGGACTTGATCGAGAGGCTTTATCGGGCGGTCCAGCAGAGTAAGGGTAAGCCGGTGATGCCGGACCCGATGTTCTTGATGTTCCCGCCGTTGCCCGGTTTGCTACCGCTGGATCATTGGGCTGATCGACAGGCGGCGTTGGTGCTATTGGGCCACGACCTTGGTCCTTATGGTCCGCAGAAGAATGGCGTCGATGGGGATCCGGGCTATCTCACGCGCATGGCGATCGAGACGCAGGAAGAGAACCTGGGCCTCGTGGTTGATGGCTACTGGGATGATGTTTTCAATTACCACATGAAGGTCCAGCTGCTCGCCCGGACCAGGACCCAGCATGATCTGGATGAGCTCAAATGACGAAGAAAAAGACGGTCAGGGTGATCAAGCGGGAGGAGTCAAACAGCGATGGTCGTTTAAACCTGCGGATCCCGTTGGAGCTCAAGATCTGGGCCATGGATTATGCCGATCGTAATAGTACGACCGTGACTCAGATCGTAACCAACTACTTTACGAGGCTCAGGGCGGCCGATGAAGATCGCCTGGCGGCCGATGCGGAGCAGTTATGAGAACTTGGCCCGAGGATGAGTGCTGCCCCTATTGTGGGGAGACTGTAGAGACCGCTGCCAAGTCATTTTTGCAGCAGGATGAGCTTGAACACGGGCTGCCCAGACTTGAATGCCCTGTGTGTGGGCGAGACGGCTGTGCTATTTGCATGCCGGGCGGCAACAACTGTATGTGCCCCGAGTGTGAAGAAGGGGGCGACTGATGATGACGACGAAGTTTGAGATCAAGAAGATAGCTGGCGGGCACAAAGTCGAGTGCTTCCGGTGGGACAAGATCAAGGATCGGGATAAGGTGTTTAGGCGTATGGGTTGGATCGAGGTGGATTCTGGGAAGTTCGATGGCGATGATTCCAGGGGTGCTGCTGTGGAGTACGGTCGGGAATTCGTCCGGGAGCGCGAGTGATGGTGGACATGGGTGGATTGGGTGACGACGCGCCTGACGGTTGGGTGATGGAGCGGTGTGAGATTCCGCTGCCCAAGAACAGACGTGCGATCTTGGAGCAGCTTGACTCGGTGTTGAAGCAGCCGAAAGTGCAGAGCATCAAGATTGAGTTGGGAAAGCCGATCGTGTTCTCACGCTTCATCAGGGAGTCTGAGGCGCGTCAGGAGGAGCAGCTCTCTGGGCAAATGGGTTTGGGGGAGTTGGCCAGGAATATCCATATGGAGGAGTACGAGCCGGTTGGAGATGGCTTGGCATCGATGTTCTCCATGATGATGGCTGTGGCCATCAGGAGGCTGCACTTGACCCACATTGGGCTTGGTGTCGACTCGCTTTTCTTCGACTGGCTTGAATTAGATCTGCTGATGTTTGGCGGCATCAACTTCATTGGGGGTGCCGCGCTGGTACGGGATAGTGAGATCCCGAACGACGTGATGATCTTTTTCGCCGGCCATCAAAGGGCAGGCCGGGTAGATGAGGCGACGTACGCTTTGAAGTGCCACATGCTGGTGCGTGGAGGAACCGATGGGCAAGGACTTGCAGGACAAGATCTTGGAGGCCGGGATCGTACCGGCGAACGCAGTCGGTCAGATGGAGCAGTGGAGGACGCTGCCGGAGGGCAGTGCGAAGAAGGTGGGGGAGTTCAACCCGGAGAAGATCAAGGCGCTGGCTGAGGAGCTCGAGCTTGAGCGATTGCCTGATGTACGGGAGACCGTGCTCGACATCGATGTGATCATGCGCAACTCTCGTGAGATCAACATCATCCGCGCGTCGATGGCTATCGTGGGTGTGCATGCTGGTATTGACGTCCTTGGACGCTACTTCGTTCGGATCCCGATTGTTCAGTCCAAGTACGATCAGTTCCGTGTGCTGTTGCTTAATGGTACGCGATTGGTGGACTCGTCGTTGGAGAGTCCGAGGGACGAGTGTACGATCACCTCGGTTCAGGTGCTGTGGAGTAAGATCGACAAGCATAAGAACGTTGCTACCCATTGGATGATCGACACCAAGAGCTGGGGGGAAGAGCACATCGTCAGGGGACGCTGATGCCCAAGTGTTGGTATTGCAATACGTCGGTGTCTGGCACCGACTTGAAACGCTCGGCGCACCTGGAACAAGTGCACGGGACGGGGCCAATCTTGATCTGTAGTGACTGCAGGTCACCAAAGGAGGTAACCGTGAGTGAAAAAAAGCAGAACGAGAGCAGGAAACCGTTGGCCAAGGCTGAGCTGTTTGACAACGGTGACGACACGTACCAGCTGGTAGCGTCCGTTGACTTCGGCAGCTTCAAGCTCGAGATCGACAAGACAATCGACATGCGGGAAGATGAGCAGAAGTTGAAGAAGCAAAGACATCTGAAGACGGTGAAGTGATGGAGACCTATCCAGCTTGGATGTACTCGGAACGTGTGGTGGTCTTTGATGTTGAAACCACCGGCTTCAAACACGATAATGATCGAGTGATCGAGTTGGGTGTTATATGGATCGAGAGCGGTAGGAAGGTCATGGACTTGGCCATGCTGTTAGATCCGGAGGTATGTGTTAGCGAGAAGATCACGGAGATCACGGGTATAAAGCAGGCTATGCTGCTTGGAAAGCCATTGTTCGGCGACGTCTGTGATTTCGTCATTGACCTGTTGGCGTCGCCATCGGTGTTGGTGGCGTACAACGGAGAGTTCGACATCAGGTTCTTGACGGCCGAGGTAGGGCGATGCGGGAAGAATCTGGCGGTATCGGACAAGGTTATCGACCCGTTGAAGTGGGTCAGATCTACCGACACTGGTAGTTGCAAGTTGGGTGCGGCGGCTGAGAGAAGGGGGATCGACGTGAAGAACGCTCATAGAGCCTTGGGCGACTGTTACACGACGTTGAAGCTGCTGTGTAAGATCGACATGCCCGACGGCTTGAACGATACGCTTGAGGTACAAGCCGGTTTGAGGCGAAAGCGGCGGAGATGAAAAATCAACCACCACTGGTAGGCTGGCACAGTTGGGAGGTGGTCGCATATCCCAACATGTGGAGTAGGCATGGCTATGTCAGTCATACAGGGGGCCACGAAAGACAACGAGGAGCAATGATGAATAGGAGCGAAGCGTGCATTACAGTCAAGCGGGTTGTAAAGGCTGAGGTCGTCCTGGAGTACGACATGGGAAACGGGCAGAGAACACGGCGCACGTACGAGTTGGATCCCACGAGTTTCCAGATCAACGAGCACCAGCAGTACGAAAAGATCTACGACTGTGGAGAAAGTGACGAGCTGGCGGAGATCAAGAAGGTTGGAAACCCAACGGTCATGGTGGCCGGAGAGTTGATCGGGGGGTCCAATCGGCCGTTTAGTCAGGTGTCGTTGACAGAGCTGGACGTCTGTATCTCCAAGATTGCGGATACTGTGACCTTCAGGTTCGTGTGGAAAGATAAGCAGGTCGCGCGGTACGATCTATTGGAAGGGGTGCTGGCGACCGAGAATATCAAACAGCGCATTGACATCATGGTCGACAAAGCATTTTACGCGATCTTGGATTTGGGAGAGCCTATTCAGCGGGGGCAGGTCTACGCGGCGTTGGAGCGGGAGATAAGTATACGGGGGGGTTTGGTTGAGCAGGCTGTCCCAGTTGTCGTGGGCAAGGAGTAGTTCGTTGCGTGTGACGGTAAAAAAGATTGAGATCGCAGTCGACTTTGATGCACCCCAGCGGCCGTGGGAAGAGCGGCGCTTGCACTTCGCGGAGATGATCGAGGCAACGTCCACCTCTCTTATCACTGTTTGCGAGATGCTTTACAACGACTACGGCGTGGATTTGGGATCGATGGAGACGGCGGCTGAGGGTTTGAGTGACAAGCTAGCTGACATACGCGAGCGCGGCAAATGGAAAAAGGAGAGCGACAATGTGGAAGTTCCTGAAGAGCCACTGGATCATGAGCCTGATCGGCTTGGTGATCCTGTTGATGGTAGTGACGACCCTGATCTATGCGATAGCGACTCGTGAGGGGGACATCGGTTTGCTTGAGGGAACCACTGGGAAGGGTTTGAGGTGGAAGACCACGCCGATCACATGCGTCTACGATCTGGGGTCCAGTATGACAGCTCAGGCACTCGAGATGTATGACTCCGCGCGGAAGGAGATCAACTCTCAGTTCTCCAAGGACGTTATAGGAGCTTGTGTCCCGTGGGCGCTTAAACGGAAGATGCCCGAGGTTATCAAGGGTGAGCTTGTTCTCAACCTCGGGCCTCCGTCACCGCCTGCCGAAGGAGTTACAGTGTACGATCCATTTGAGTCGAAGGCCGGCGGCACCACCTACTTGCATGAGGATGATCAGGGCTTCATAGGCGCGGCTCAGCTCTATATGGTAGAGGTAAGCAATCGTAAGGTCTGGTTGCATGAGCTGGGCCACGTCATGGGACTCGCGCATGATCGAAGGATGGATAGCATCATGTATCCGAGTTTGAATGATCGGGGGATCGAGTTATCGAGCAAAGACATCAAGTTGTTGAGGGAGGCGTACGAATGAACGCCAAGGACGTGGCGAAAGCTATAGACGGGGTTCCGATCCTCGAGGTCATAAGCATCGAGGAGGATGGGGACAAACGCATCCGGATCCACCATAGGGTCCAACGTCGACGTAATGCTGTCTGGATGGGTGTGCTCGACCACGTGCTCTCTCGTAAGTCTGGTTGGGACTATCATATTTGCCGGCAGTACAGGTTCATTCGGGGGAAGATGCGGTACCACTGGAACTTCATCGCTCAGTGGGGGGACAAGAAAGACAAGATCGCGGTGTGCAAGCAGATCACGTCGTTGTTCAGGAACGCCGCGACTCAAATGCCGGTGATCCGTCAACAGCTTGATTCCTACCCGCTGGTGGGTGCTGCCAAAAACAGGAACGCACCGGAAGGCGCATTCAACCCCAGTCGATCGGGTTACGGCCAGAAGGGCGCCCACAGGATCAAAGGATGATCCTCAAAGACTTCATAGTGGAGGAATCTGCCTTGATGAGACGGTTTAGCTGTTACATGGACAAGCGCGTCCCAGACGGGGTGGAGATCAACTCAGAGGGTTGGGCCAACATCTATTTCATTTGGCGCAAGCTGGATGAGGATGGTGTATCAGATGTCGTGATCGATAACGCGTTGGGGGCGTTAATCGGGGGGTGGTACACGCCTCTTGGAGGAGACCGATGAGTGAGTACGGGCCGGGCGAAAGTCTGAAACGACAGCGTCAGATCTATGATGAGGAGAAAGCTGGGACATACAAGCCACCGGCGCCTTTGAGCGGCGAGGAGCTGGAGGCGCTTGAGCGTCAGATCAAGGTGCTTGACAAGATGTTGAAGGAGGGGATCAAGGCCAAGTACAAGTTGGAGATCCAGTTTGGTAAGAACAGGACGACGATCGTCAAACCCTATCCTGGTGTCATGAGCTGCTGGTTGAGCGGTACCAAGTTCCATGGGGGCGGCGATGAGAAGATCTTTGAATGCCCTCGGTGTGATGGTTGGATCTTCCCCGAGCAGATCAGCCAACGGACGATCCAGGTCAAGGGGAGGGAACCTGAGTTTTGCTCGATCAGCGTTTGCGGTAAGTGTGGGGGCATCTGGAGGTCGGAGCAAACTGTGGGTGAGCGTTTCTTCAACTTGACGGTCCAGGATTGGACCTATGCGATCCTCAAGATGTTTCGTCGGTTGCAAATGGATGCCGATCTTTATCTTAAATTTCATCGCGAAGACATACGCTATCGCACGATGATGGAGATGGCGCGGGATCGCGGTGGCGAGGAAATCGCGAAAGCACGTAAGCTTCGCGGTCTCCATATTTATCCCTTACGCAACATCGTGAAAGACGTGGGTAACGGTTCAGAAATGTATAGTAGGATAAGGGCATTCATTACCGCATGAACAAGCCAACGACAGTCGGAGATGTGATTGAGCGGGTAGAGCAGAGTTCTTTGCGCCTGGTTGTATACGGTGAGATCCAGGAGTTTCTTTCTCAGTTCATCCCGACTGATG
This sequence comes from Candidatus Eiseniibacteriota bacterium, assembly GCA_023128935.1. Taxonomy (GTDB): domain Bacteria; phylum Eisenbacteria; class RBG-16-71-46; order CAIMUX01; family WJJG01; genus DAOVQB01. The sequence continues at coordinate 8,443 of JAGMDA010000863.1, forward strand.
CATTCGAGCCCCCCGCCGGGATCCACACTGTGATTACGGAGACTGGGGCTGTGCCGTTGGAGGTCGTGGAGGCCGTGCGGGATGAGATTGAAACTCACATTTGTGAATTGAAGCAGGAGCTCTCGAAGCTCAAGGGCACGACGTTGAAGATGCCGTTGAAGAAGGTGGCCAAGAACGCACCCGCACGTCGGGTGCCACCGCGGAGGACACGTGGCAAAGCAAAAGTCAAAGCCAAAGCCAAGAAAAAGCAGTAAGCCTCTGACTCGACGGAAGTCGGTGGAGGCCGCGAACCAAAGGATGACTG
>JAGMDA010000864.1 GCA_023128935.1 Candidatus Eiseniibacteriota bacterium
CGCCGGCCATAAACGTTACTCAAAAGGGAAGGTCCGTGTCGCTGGGTTCGCTGTTGTCGTCAGCGTCCTTGTCGTACTCCTGGACATGCCGTCGGGTGTCGTCCTCATCATAAGGGTTCTTGATCCCCATGGCGTCCGCCTGGTACTTCAGGCTGTCGGCCGCAAACACACGATGCAGGATGTTGCGGTTGTCGTCCGGGAGGAGCTCGGCCGCGTCCTCTGGGATGTCGGCGTACTCGAACTCGTGGACCACCACAACACTTTGAGTGCCCTCTCCCTGACGGCTGACCTCGAGATTGACATCCCAGATCTGGAGCGGGTTGGGATCGCGGCAGTCGCTGCACTCCAAGATCGGCCGCATCAGATCTTCATGGCCGCACTTGCATTTGTACGGCTTGGCCAACATCGCTGTGATTTCCTTCTTCGTCATGTCTAGGTTCTGCCGACCTTCGGGCGTGAGATCCAAGATCTCGGCGTCGCAGCCACGGCACTCCCACATGATCTCGGCGATCCTCCCACCGCACCGGCAGCTCTTACGAATGTCTATCATGCGGGCGGAGAGTGCCAGCAGGTGGTTGGTTCCCAAGCTCCAGTGCATGAGCTTGCCAAATACACGCTCGTGCCCCTCGCGCTCGATCGCACGGCGGCCGATGTTATCGATCGCCTGCTCCTCATGGACCCGATTCATGATCGGGTCACCCTTCTTGTGGTACCTGCTGTCGTTCTCATACATCACGATATTGCCGTTGTTGTCCTCGGCCGGGATCAGATAGTACCAATCGAGGTGCAGCATGAGGAACGCCTGGAGGCGACGAGCACTGATCGCCTTGTTCCCGTCCTCCTTCTCCGCACACAGCAAGCACTTGCCGCTGGGGTGCAGTTCAAGATCTTCGTCCTCCCGCCAGCTGCGGCTGCAGATGAAGCCCCTGCCCTTTCCACGCCTGCCGAGGCCGACGTAGAAGTGCTCGAAGTAGTCGTAGTACGGCGCCTTGTTCCCCGCGAAGTCCTCATGCTCCTCCGCGATAAGGCGAACTGTGGTGGAGCCATCGGAGGGCGGCTTGAACCTGTTTCTGTTTCGGAAGATCGACATCGGCCGGCCGCCTTTTTTCTGCTTTGCGGCGCGGTCGTGGAGCTTCTTTCTGAATATTTGTGGATCGAAGTCTCTCTGCCCGTGCTCTCTTGGATCGTACTTGTCGCTCATACTGTGTTCTCCACTGTTGAAATGCAATTGGGTTACGCAAAGTGGTTATCAGTTCTTCTTCAACAAGATCATCTGGCTGATCTCCATCTTCTGCCTCGCTCGGATACGCGCCCACCAGTACACTGTGACTGGAGCGCAATCGCATCCCCGCTTGATACGTTCCCTCCTTTCCAGAGCTGTTGTGATCCAACAACAGGATGATGTCTACTCCAAGCCGTTGAAGTAGTCGTTGCTGCATGGCCGACAAGTAGGTCCCCATGAGGGCCACCGTGTTCCATGCGCCGTGCTGTATCAACCACAACGCCGCTTTGAACCCCTCGACCACGAATATGTGATCGAGATCTTCGTGGAATGCCGCGTGGTAGACGTTGTGCGAGTTCCAAAGGAAGTTCTTTTTCTCAATGTCGTAGCTGCTGTAGTCGGCGGAGAATGCTTTCAAATCTTTTGCCTTGTACAGCTTGTAGCGGGGGCCGCCGGAGTAGTCGACGTCCCGCCCACTGATCCCCATGAGTACGCCCAAGTGGTTGCGGATCGGGAACGTGATCCGCATGTGCTTCTTGTCGAATCCTACCTCGTACTCTTCCAAGATCTTCGGGTCGAACCCGGCCGATACCAAAGCCGTTGGGCAGAAGCTGAAGATCCCAAGCAAACTCTCTTTCAACGGCATGTGCTTCTTGAACGGATCCTTCTGGAATTGGAACCGGTCGTGAGAGGCGACTCGCCTGCATAGCTCGTCGCCCACTTGATCCATGATGCTGCGCCGATAACCCGGGGACGCCCCGACCTCTTTCAGGAACGTCAAGAGCGAGCCCTTGGCTAAACATGCGTGGCAAATGAAGACGCCGGACTCTGTACTCATGTAGAACGCGCCTTCGGACGTCTCATGATGGAATGGACAGGCGCCATTGATGTTCTTGCCGTCCGACGTCGGCTTCCACCACTTCAAATACTGATCTCCTAGCTGCTCGACCACACGTCGGACGTCACTCACACCCGTCTCCCGCACTAGGATCTGGCCGGTCGAAATCCAGTTGTCGTCGAGTATCCTCTCGCGTCACCTGCTTCGCCGCCCTCTCCTCTTCGATCGCTATCATCTGCGCCTCAGCTTTGAACACTGCCATGATCTGACGTTGGCTTTCATAGACCTGGGCGAGCCGGAACTTCGAGGCCGGAGCGGCCTCCAGTTCGAACCCGGCCATCTTGATCTCGCGGGCACCAGCTATCACCATCGATAACAGGACCCCGCCATCCTCGTCCTCCCTCTTGATTATGCGAATAGCCAGGTCGCAGGCTTGCGCGAATGCATCGCCATAAGCGATCTCTGACATGGTCGAACCCTTGGTCTCCTCGCCCTTACGATTCGCCTGGGTTGTCGCGACGATCGGTATGCCGTTGTAGCTGCACATCTTCTTCAAACCGTAGGCCAGCTTCAAAATCGTCTGCCAGACAGCTTGGTTCGATGTTACGTCATCATCAAGTAAGTACGCTGCGTCCAGGAAGCAGATGTCTGGTTCGAACTCCTCGATCTTCTGCTGGACACTGGCCAATCCCGTGAACCAGCTGCCCTCCTCCCAGCCGCTGGTGATGAGCATCCCGCGGTTGATCCCCTGCTCGCGGAACCTCATCTCTTCGTCCTTCAAGTTCATGACCGTGTCATAAAACTCTTCCTCTTGCTCATCTGATAGCTGCCCCTGGGTGTACAGCTTGTAATCCAGGCCGAGCATTCGCGCGACGATGCGCTTGCGCAGCTGCTCCGGTGGCATTTCTTTACTGAAGACGAGCGTCCTGTAGTTGTAGTGGAAGTAACACTCGTTGATCATGTCAACCAACACCCACGTCTTCATGCTGTTATGTGTTACAAAGTTTTCTACCAAGAAGACGGGATTTTGTGGATCGCGCATGGTGATGTCTTGGCATTTTTGCCTTCCAATATCCTCGATAGTTTCTATGGGCTCCCATCTAATATCAGAGTCTGCCCACTCCAGTAGTTCTGGGGCATCTAAATGATCTGCTAACTTCCTAAGCAGATGCCTGCTGATGCGGCCCGTCCTACGGAATAGCTTGCCGATGGAAAAACCGGACCACAGATGTTTCCAGGGCTTGTCTCCTTTGGCTTCTAAGATCGTCCTCATCAAAAGATTGGAGTAGGGGATCCCATCATCATGTCGCCTGGCCTTAATTTTCTTAGTTGCAAGTCTCCTCAACCGTTCAGCCTTATGTTTACTGGACAAAGAAAGAACTGCATCGAGGATTCTATGCTGCTCTTGCGAGTACACGCTAAGATACCAAGCACCCATACCGAAATTCGTGGGGACCTGTCGGAGAAGGGCGGTTACTCCGAATCGGAGTAGAAGATGCTTAACGCCGATGGCCAGTTCTCGACTAACCGTAGACCAAGAAATTAGGCTGTTTGAAACAATGCTATTTGTGTCTGTATAGCCGGATAGGAACTTGGCCACCACATCGTTCGAGCAGCTGTAAATGATCTCAGGCACCTTCCTCGAGAGTTGGCCGTGACAGCCCACATCTTGGAGTAGGTTTAGTATTTCATCGCCCGATCCATTTCCTATAGTCCCGCATTCAATTCTTCTCTTCTCGTTCTGATCAAGGTGTGCGTTCCCGGCACCAACAAGCATGCCTAATCGTAGTGCAGTGCCTTCCTCGAACTCTACGGGTTCCTCCGGTTCTGGAATGCGACGGGCTACCCCGACGTAGTCCCCTATTTGTAGTTTGCCGGCTTCTACAAACTCCGTACTTGGGACCATCATCGGATGATCTTCTCCTACAGAAACTTCGTGCCCGCTACGTGTTGTTATTCGAATGCAGTTCCTCTCTCCGGAAAATGAATTCCCACATTCGGCCCAGCCTATGTAGTGCCCGTTCAAGCCAGCTATCTTACCGCATGCTTCTTGAATAGCGATCCTGTTTCCTGTAGATGATAGGACTCGCTCTCCCTGCACTATGCATTTCGGTCTGCCATAAAGGAGAATCAAATCCTCGCTCTGGATCCCCTGGGTCTGGTCGTTCAAAGGATGCTCTTGCCTGCCCGTTTTCTTCAAGATCTTGGGCTTGCCGTTCTCGTCGTGGCGGCCCCAACCCATGGGGAATGGAATGCCCGTGACTCCCTTCGCGCTCTTGACCCGCTGGTACTCCTCCCAGGCGTCAGCGGCTGAATCAGCGTAGTCCAGGTCCTTGCTCTTGTGCGCGGTCACCTGCAATAGTTTGCAGTCCTGAATCAGCCTGTCTACAGCCCCCCCTGGGTCCTGCTTGTACAAATCGAAGGCACTGGTCGCCGCCATCTCAAGCTTTCGCCTGATCCAATCATTGCGGACCTCCCCACACAAGGACTCCAACGTGGTTCGATCGCTTACTCTTGGGAGCTCAAGCGTTGGCATGAAATCCAACAGCTTGTCCATCGACGGTACTAGATTACGTGTGTCTCTCTCTTGATAGTAGCCGACGATGAAATCGAATGCGGCTCTGGTCTCGGGTATCCCGAACTTGCTGGGGTCGATCTTCTCTCGCAAGACCGTCTTCAGATTGCCATCCTCGACGATCTTTGCCAGTAGCTGATATTCGACGTGTGCCGGCATGGTCTCCTACAATGCCAGTTGTATGTATTCGACCTTGCCCTTATTGTACAGGCGGGCGGTCCCACCAACTTCGATCCCCATGGTATAGCGATCAGAGTATAGCAGTATCCCTTGAATCGGGTCCTGGTCGCTCTCTGTGACGAGCAGGACCTTCTTACCGATCATGGTGGCGATCCGCTTGTGCCAGCTGTCGGTGGTGTTCAGCATCTCCTTCAACTTGGAGACCGTGATCGCCAATGACTCGACCTTGTTCTTCATCGCGTGCAGATCATTCCAGATCTGCTTTACGTCGGGGATTCTGGGTCCCCTCTTCTTGTCTTCCATTGTGTCTCCTTAGTTCGTCTGCACCAAGTAACGGCCGCCAAATTCTTCCAACTCTTGACGCTTCTCCATGTCGCTCTCGATTTGAGCGGCCCGCGTTATCGCCGCCCAGATACCATAAGCATTGCCCAGGGGCTCTTCCCTGTACGCCGCTTGCACCTGCTTGATGAAGCCCTTGCCAGCCTTGGCCTTCTCGAGAAACCCCTTGATCTCGGTATCGGGCTCGGTGATAACAACGTCGTGTAGAGCTTCCATGTTGCGCTTGTTGTGCTCCCAGGCTGTAGGCATCTTGCGGAAGGCCCCGTCCAAAAGCACGTCGATGTCGGCGTCGCTGATGTTCCTGTGCTGGCGGTAAAGCAGCCGGCCGTCCTTCACCGAGATGATGCAGCCGTTCAGGCATACCAGCCTGAATGTCGTCGAGTCGATGGTGATGGCGGTGTAGCCGACCTCGGAGTTGCGTATGTGGTAGCCCTGGTAGATCCAGTCGGCGTCTGGCAGCTCTCCTTCACGCTCCGCGATGTCGTAGATGTCACGTACACGTTTGTTCGCGTGCTTCCGATTGATTGGCCCCAAATTGATCGGTTCGCTCACCACTGTGAAGTGAGAGGCCCGATCGTTGTAGTAGTCGGTTCCCAGGTGGTCCTTTATGAACCGAATACCCTCCATCTGTGCGCCGAACTGCTTCTTCAGCCTGGAGAAGATCCGGATGTCGTCGATTGGGCTGTAGCTCGACCCGAGGAACGCCCTGGCGAAACCGTCGCAGTACTTGGTCGCGGGTGATCCCTTCGGGTGCTTGCGGGCGCGCACCTTGCAAGAGATGTCCCGCCGGTTGAATCGAGTCTGCAGCTCCTGCTGCACCTCCTCCGGCTTCATGATTTTCGGGTCGAACCATTTGTCGAAATGGCAGCCGAGGATGCTCCCGAGCTGGCGCTCGCTGTGCTTGGTCAAGCTCAACATACCCATGTTGGGTACATCAAACAGGAGCCCCGGATTCTTCTTATTGCCATCCTGACGGATCTTTACACCGTCCATGTCGACTACACGGTCAGGCAGATTGAGGTCGTGGAGCTCGATGATCTGCTCGTAGACCTGGTCAAAGCTGTTGATCGTTTTCTGTGTCGTCAGCAAGTCCTGCGGGTTCTGATTCATGAATGCCCTCCTTTCTCTCCTCTGATTCGTGAAACAATGCGATGGCTGCATCTTTCTCCAGCGACTTCGATAACTCAGTCACCAATTTTCTCGTGCGCTCACTAAATAAGTCGGGGTGCTGCAAGTCGGCGTACGCATATGTCCTCTTGGTCTTCTTGTTGGCAAGTGCGAACTTGGCATCCAATGCCGCGACACCCCCCACAGCTTTCATCCAACTGATCTTCAACTCCCCCAACACCACCGCGTCAAAGCGGGGATCAGCGTCTACGGTCTTCATCCTTGAACCTCTTGACCATTTCTCGAGCTCTGTGGAGATTGCGCTCCAAGAACATTATGGCCAGGTCGGATACCACGTCATTGGCCAACGACATAGCTTCAAACCCTTGCATGCAGGAGATCTCGACGTTGACCGCGCAGCCAGCTGTGAGACCACCAGTGTCCTCGGACGCCCAAAGCTTCAGGTCGTGGCCGACCGATACCCGCGCCTCTCCCGGCTCGATGCTGTCAACCGAAATGACCTCCACGTGCTCTTCCTCATGTACCACCGGTCCTCTGGCTCCCCGGCTAATGCGTGTGCTGTGCGTGACGTTTGGCCTTTGAGTGCGCTTGGGTGGCCTTCTGGGCGGCTTCCTCATATCGTCCCCATCTCTTTCGGGCAGCCCGGTACCATCGCGATGGTCGGGGGGACCTCATGGAATGCTTTGAACACCTCGTCACGATCAACCTCGCCCTGCCGGATGAGCTGCTCGAGCTTGTTGACGTCCACCTTGTACGTGACGATCTCCGTTAGGAACAAGTCGGATTGCCCCGCGGGTACCAGCGCCGCGAGATCTGTGCCGTCCCAGAAGTCTTTCTTCTTTTTCATCGCACCGAACTGGCCGAACTGAAGCCGCTTGCGGTCACTGTTCTTTAACTCGCCTTTGAGGGCGGTCACAGCTCGCTTGACCGCAGCGTTGTAGTTCTCAACCAGTCGCCTGACCTCGGTCACGAACTCGTCGTTGTCTTGTACGAACTCGCGCAACTCCATCTGTGCCCCATCAAACTGTTCCGCAGCTTGCTCGGCCGCTGTCCTCTCCTCACTCATTTGGCTACTCCTCCTTGTATTAGAAACATGTTGCTCCTCTTGTATCCTCGATCGGGGATGGGCGTCCCTCGATACCTATTTCGTAGGATATCCAGGTAGTAGGCTGTACGGCGCCAGGCAATCTCTGCCCGATGCCAAGGACCTCCCCTGAACGTGTTGCCCGACCTCGCCAGGAACGCCGGGTGATACATCATCATGATCGGGTACACCACATCTATGGCCCGGCCCGGGATCTTGCAAGTACCGATCGTACCGTTTGCCTCGCCCATTGTTATCGAGCGTCTTCCAGTTACTTCCAACACCGCCGGCTTGCCCATGACAACCACCAGCAGTGGGTCTACGAGATACAGTAGCTCCTGCCACATGGGTCTGCAGGCTACCCGCTCAGTCATCGTTGGATCACGATTCTCCTCTCTCATCTTCTTGAACACCTCGTCGTATATCCTGCTGTATGGTCTGCAGGCCACGATGTTCATCGTGAAGATCGTCCGCCGGTCAATGCCCACTTTCGCCAAGTAGTCATTGAGGATCTCCCCAGAAGGTCCAATCCATGGGATCCCCTGCGCGTCCTCTTCTTCACCAGGTCCGATCCCTATAATCACCAGGTCCGCCTGTGGGTTACCGTCGGGGAATACGATCTTGCCCGCTCTTCCCTTGGAAGACTTCTTCTTGTTCTCACGTAGCTCGGCTAGCTCGCACTTTTTACAGTTGTTCCACGCCTTGAAGGTCGCGTAGATATCTTGCACGCTCATGGGACAGCCTTGGCGTTGGCTTTGAGGTTCGTGAACTCGTATGGACCTCCTTCATCTGCTGGCCATCGCCTAAACTGTTTGCGCAAGACGTTGCACATGCGGTGGAAGTGGCGGATGTAGAGATCATCAAAGATCAGAACCATGGGCTTCTTCATCCCCTCGTGATAGCGATACCCTTGAATGCGGCCCATCCCTTGTTGCATTGCGTTCTTGCCGCCCTCTGGATGCTGTGATCCAAAAGGTGTCATCCAGACCATGGTGTCGAGCGTGTCCTCGTCGATCGCTTCTTTCACCAAATCATGCATGCCGAGGATCAGTTGCTTGGTGCGCAACGCCTTCCATCTGGCCGCCACCTTCTGTTTGCCGGTACAGACACCGACGTCGACGCCAGCGGCCTTGAACCTCTCGTACATCGCATCTATGTGGACGTGCGTGTGTCCGAGCGCCAACACTTTCCTACCGGCCTCCAGCGCTTTCATGACGTCCTTCTGGAGGTAAGCGTTTCGATCTTCCATCCCACCGACGTATGAACGGAGCTTCGAAATGTTGGGGTTACCTCGCTTGTCCAGGATGTCGTTCCAGTCGTCGATAGGGATCGTAAAAGGGGTCTCACGAAAGTAGATCGAGGGCTGGACCTCCTGCATCAGGTTCTTGTGGAACACTTCGCCCAGGTGGTAGAGGAACACAACCTCTGTCCCGTCTTCCCTATTGACTGTGGCGGTCAGGCCGTAGCGCTTCCCCGGGAACATCGGAGCGGTAATGCAGAAGTAGGGCGCACTCAAGTGATGACAATTGTGGACGACTATGTTCTTGGAGCTTACACGATAGGTGGGCGTTCCGCGGACTTGGAGATTGTAGACAAGACCATCTGGACAGCGTCCTCCAAATGTTTTATCGCGCGTAGGTTCGAGGATCTCAATACGGCTCAGCCTTTCCCACGTAGGGACGGGTCCTTCCTTTTGTTCATAAGCGCGGCAAAGTAGCATGCTGTGGCGTGTCAAAGCAAAGGCCGGGACCCATCCTCTTGTTGTCCAAAACGGGTGCCAGGCCGTGCAAACAATTTCCACGTCTCCTACATGAATGGAGACCAGAGTCCTGGGCGCAGACACAAAGATCTTTTGAATCGTTTGTAGCTGAAACGATCCAGTATCTTCGTTGTATGACCAGATCAAGTCTCCTACTTTGCGCTTCTCTATGGGTACCCCGTCAACAAGTGTTCCGGCGACGAAGCATTCATCCCAGAAGATCATGCCGAACCAGCGACGCATCTCTGGGGTCACAGCATCTGGGTTCCGAGCAAGTGTTTGCAAGGTCGCCATTGTGATGGGATGCTTCCAATCCCATTTGTTTGGGCCGCCTTGAATCAGCCCGATGCCGCCGTCGTACGTCAGGAACTGTTGTATGGCCTTCTCCCACTGATCAAGGATCGTCTTTTGGTTGACGATGACCAGCGTGTTCAACCCGGTGCGCGCTACTTTCTCCAGCGCTAAAGTGGTTTTGCCCATTCCGCAGCTCAGGTTCAACAGACCCCCATCTGCTTGATCGAATGCAGCGTACGCCCTCTTCTGCGTGTCGTCCTTCGATTTCAGCTTGTCCAACACGACCTTGCTCTGGAACACCGTGCGTGGGAACTCCTTTGGGGTCATGTCGATGATCGGAAATGTCAGGGTCTCGTAGTCCTTGCGCAAGATGAATTCGCGGGGGACCGCGAGATGGTGGACAGTGTCTTCCCAGAGGTACAAGTACTCGCGTCCGTTGCTACCAAAAACCTCGAACTCTAGACTGGCCTTGATTGCATGCGTGTTGATGTGGGTCTTTGGCAACCAAAGTTGGGTGCCAAGATAAGCTCGATCTGGGTGCTTGATCACAAAATCGATGTCCATCCGGCCTCCGAAATGGCCTTATCCAGAGCCTGAGAAGGTCTCCAGATCTGGAGAAGGTTTTATACGTACGTTGTACGTCCGCGGGCTGTCAACCCTCGGCGCACAACGTGTTGATTAGAAACGGAATCTCACGAAGAACTGGTATCCTTCCCACATTGCACCTCTGCAAGCGCCTGTGGCGCAGTCCTTCGCGAACCGCTCGAACCCGCTCTCCTCCTCTTCGATCGCCCCCGCGGGGGTGTCACTCTCTTCTACCCCCCGGCCTTCTGGTTGGCGTTTGCGCACACCGCTACTAACACCGCTGTTCCTCACTGGAATCGAGCGACTGCGGTTGTTCACGGCGTCCCCGCACTCCTCAAAAAAGTCACAACGCTGGCAATCGTGATCCCCCGACGAGTAGTAGGCTGATCTGCCGAAGCATTCCAGCCGTGCGCCTCGATCCGGGAAACGATCGCCATACCTCAATGTCATATTTTCTCCTCCTGCTAATGCCCTAGGTTCTAGTCGAAGGACTTATACCTACAGATCTCCCGTTTTTGATTAGCTTGACCACGGCGATCTGGAGCGAGTAGGATTGACGCAAAGCCGGCCAGTTAGGAGTTTCCAAATGATTCATGAGGCCCTCGATTTCTACGATGATCCATCCGCGAACGTCTTGAAAAACAAGATCCCCAACATCAATACGGTGCCTGACTTCATCAAGACCGCCGAGAGACTATCGCCCGATGAGATGAACAAGCTCCCTGATGACGTTTTCGCGCTGGTCGCGTGGGACGGCATGGAGAAGATGCGTAAGTTCGCGTGTGTTGATCAAGGCAATACCGCGCTGTCTGTGATCTACTTCCTCCAGAACAAGGATTTGCTGCCTGACGAGGCGCAGAAGACAGCGGCTGCCAACCTCGTGACGGCCTGCGGCTGGTACGACATGGCGGTACCTGACGAGCTGGAGAAGGTAGCTCTTCTTGGAGCTACCATGGGCGCGCTCACAATGGGATCTGCGCTACATGAGGGCCACGGCAAGTTCAAGCGCCAGAAGCAGCTGATGGCTCAGGGGGTCCCGGCGAGTCAGGTGGTCAAGATGAATGATCTCACGGGATCTAACCCGATGCCGCGGGGGAGCGACCCGGAGAAGACCGCATGCCTCCATCCCTATGTCGACATCACCGGGCAGTCAGCTCCGATCAAGATCGTGAAGGAGAGTGCTGAGCGCTACTGTATGGTGAAGGAAGGCTCCGCCCGTTATCCGATCGACACCATGGGTCAAGTGCAGCGGGCGATCGAGTACTTCGAGGAGCACGGCACGGAGTTCGAGCCTTTCGAGCGTCACAACTACTGCACCAAGTTGGCCTCGCGCGCCTCCGACCTGGGGCTGGTACCGCCGGAGATCGTCGAGAGGTATGGCAGCACCAAGATGGCGCAGGACTTCCACATTGGGGTCTTCACGCGCAAGCGCATGTTCCGTGAGGGCACCAGCGAGCACAGCTTGCTCGATGAGATGCAGAAGACCGCCTCGGCCTACAAGCCGGAGATCATGGCCACCGCGCTCGAGAGTTTCGATCGGGAACATGGGCTGGACCACCTCTGGGACTCCCAGATCCCCGATCCCTACTACACGTTCTTTGGTCCGGAAAAGCGGGCCGAGTGGAGTTACTCTGACGGCAACGACATGATCACAGCCGAGCGGCTGAAACGGTGCGCTGCTCAAGAGAAGGTGGCGATCTCCAGGCTGTTTGACGACGACATGGCGGCCGAGTTCTCCAAAAACCCCCAGCAGATTTTTGATTCCCTTCCCCGCGACTCTAAGCGTATTATCATGCGCGTGAGCCAATCAGTTGAAGAGTAGGATGGGAAACATCCGAACAGGAGAAAATAAATGAGTACGACACCGAGCAAGTCTTTTGGGACCCAACGGGCGCAGAAGGCCCATCTCCTGCGTGGTAGCGGTGGGCTCCAGGCAGAGGTCCAGGATGTAAGGAACGATACGGAGGACGGATTCCAGGCGTTGGAGGCCCGTACGGGTTTTCCAGAGCTGGATGCCGTTGATGGTGCTGGACCATCCGCAGCGGGTGGGGACATGGTTCTATTGGGGCGTGCGCTTCTGCAGGGCCAGACCTTTGACAAGCTGGTTCTCTGGTTGACCACCAGTGCGGTGACCATCACCTGCTTGACGCCCGGCAAGTCCAGATTCACCATCCAGATCACAGATGGTGCCACCGCTGGCTCTGAGGTCGTCACAAAGACTGGCAACGCCTTTGTGATCCAGATCGAGGCGACTGTCTCTACAGCGAATCAGATTGCCACAGCCATCAACGCGAATGCCGCCGACTCTGATGGCTACCTGCGGGCGACTTCTGGCGGGGCTGACGCGGTGAACGCCATTGCCGTGGTAACTGCCATGGCTGGTGGCGCAGGTGACTTCGCCAACAACAAGATCATGGCTGGCGGCCTCGAGTGCTTGCCCGCCAATACAACCGGCGCTACTGGTGTGGCAGCCTGGTCCAATACGGCAGTCACCGTGACCGTCCCGGCGCTGACTGGTCTTGTCGCGACCGACAAGGTTCAAATCACGTTGCAGTCGAACGGTGTTCGAGCCGATGCCATGTCAGCCTCAGCGTTGACGGGCACCCCCGAGTTGGACTTCCATGATGTGACGGGTGGTGCAGTCGCTTCAGGAGGTGGGGACATCACGTTGATTGGGAGGGCCTTGCTCCAGGGCCAGACCTTCGACGAGCTCCAGCGCACAGAGGGTGCGGCAGATCTCACGGTCTACGCACTCAAGCCTGGCGCCAGCCCTCTATCTGTGGAGATCACAGTTGGTGGTGGCGTTCTATCGGCTGTCATCGCCGCCAACGTTTTGACCATCGAGTTGCAGGCTGCTGGTGATACCGATGACGCCATCGCGACCGCCATCAACGTATCGGCGACTTGTGACGGCGTAGTTCGTGCTACGTCAGCGGCCGGAGGCAGCATCACTTTGGCTCAGGCTGAGGCAGATCTTGCTGGAGGCGTTGGCGATTACGCCAATAACAAGGTCATGGTTGGTGGTCTGGAGGCACTGCCTCAAAACGAGACCGGCACCACCACGACCGCCAAGTGGTCCGACACCTCAATCTTGGCCACCGTCCCCGCCGTAGGCGGTACTGGGGATCATGCCCAGATCACGGTGGAGTCGAATGGTGTCCGGACACAGGCACTCTCGGCAGTTCTCACATAGTGGTTATGCGTGGGCCGGGATTACGAAGCTGAGCTTCGGGCGGTCCTGGAAAAGACGGGCGAGGAAGCGGGCATCATTGACAGTACTGATGCCTCTTCCGAGCACGTCGAGACCATCGCCCCTGAGAGCGAGCGGCCAGAAGTAGCTGAAGGGAGAGCCGCGCCCTTCTCTTCGTCCAAGCTTTTTGTCCACCACGACACCCATCCGGTGGTCCTGGACATCAAGCTGATCGACCAGTATGGGACCGACTGGTTCGAGTGGGAGCCCGAGACCTTGTGGCGGGAGATCATGGATGACTTCCGTACTCCCTCTATCAGCGATCACGTGAAGAGCAAGATCCAGGCGATGAAGACCATCCACATCACCGACTGGGCCTTTTCCAAGTGGGAGGTCTTCTGCCCGATCATTCAAGCGCTGAACAACAACATCCCTGACTTCGAGGTGCTTCGCCGGCCCACGGTATCTCAGCTCTTTGTTGGGGTCGATATGATGACGATGGTGCGTGCTGACGTCCCATTCAGCCCGGAGGTCCAGAAGTTTTGTGCTGCCTCCTTATTGGACGCTGGTGTCATCTGCGCGCCCCAACCGATCAGCTTCTGTCAAGATGAGATCGTAGATTTTCAGAACGAGCGGGGGATCCCGGTTGACCCCGAGCCGGTGAGGGACAAGTATAGAAGAATGATGTCTGTTCCTGCCGAAGAGGTTGTGTTGGAGGAGACTCCGATAGATATCCAGATCGCCAAGCTGATCGTGGCCAGAGACTATCTCCAGATCCGGAGGGATCAGATGAAGCATCAATTAAGGCTGCTCCGATGAATGCACTGGTCGCCGAGGCATTCGCAGACGAGCTGGAGAAGATCTCGGCCGTCCCGCTATCCTTGATGGGGCGTGTGGGTAGGGCCGTTTGGAATCGAGGTGCTGGCCGGGTGGCTGTCGGGGCTGCTCCTGGGGCTGCCGTCGGATACGCCGCGGCTCCAGAAGATCAGCGTGTTCAAGGAGCTATACTTGGTGGGGCCGTCGGCGCGGCGGGGGGATTTGCTTCACCGCTTGCCACGCGCGCTGGGCGCAAGGCGTTCGGGGAGTGGGGGCGGCGCGCTGTCCAATCTCAGAAGCACCAGCTCCTTGGTAAGGGCAACATGCCTATCAAGCCGGGTGCTTCTGCCGAGGAGATCGCCAAGGTTACTGCGGCTCAAAAGGCCGGCCTCACCAGCATCCCAGGTCTCGCAAAGGGTATGTATAGGAGGCCGGGGGGGACGCTGCGTGAAGCTTGGCGTCATGCGGGCAAGATGGGTAAGGTCATGGCAGTTGGTGATGTGGCTCTGGGCGCCCGGGCCGTAGCAGATCCAACGACGGAGGCTGGCATCGGCGAGAAGGCTTTGGGTACCGTTGGTACCGCCGGTGGTTATCTACTTGCTAGCCGACTAGGATTTGTCCCATCGATGCTGGTGGGCGGCGGTCTTGGTAAGCTCACCGGCATGGCTGGTCGTGGCGTCGACGTGCTAACTGGCGAACGCGGGCGGAAGCTCAAGCGCAAGACCAAGAAAAAAACGGAGGAAGCGATCGGGTTAGCCAGGCGCCCCTCAACCCAGTACTTGACTGAGCACGCGCTGCGAGCGATTCCTGAGCAGGCCCGACAGGTAGTACCTGGAGGGGTCACATGACGATGGATTTCAGTCCCACCGGAGCGGCCCGTTTCGCACGTACCAAAGGGCGTGTGGGGGGATCGGGTGAGCGCGGGATCAGCTATCCGTCTCCCTTCTTTGACATAGGCCACACGTACCTGCCGACCACTGTCAAACAAATGTTCCGGTGGTGCCGCTATTACTTCATGGTCCACCCCCTGATCAACTCCGTGGTCTTCAAGATGAGCCAGTATCCGATCACAGATCTGGTCTACAATACGAAGGACGAGCATCAGAAGACCTTGTGGAAGGGGTTCATGGAGGACCACCTCCGCTACCGCTCGTTCATGCTGGACGGCGGGCTCGACTACCACGCTTATGGTAACCTCTTGGTGTCGATCTTCTTCCCGTTCAAGAAGATGTTGTCCTGCACGGCCTGCAATTATAGTCAGCCAGTCAAGGACAGCCGCTACTACTTCCGCAACTTCGAGTTCTATTGGGAGTGCCCGAAGTGCGGGCATCATGCCCCGGCGAAAGTCAGCGATCAATACATCAAGTCGGCCAGGGGCATCCGGCTCCTCCGTTGGAACCCCGAGGATGTGGACATCCGCTACAACGATCTGAATGGTGAGTACGCCTACTACTACGAAATTCCTGTCCAGCTCAAGAACGACATCATCATGGGCAAGAAACATGTTGTGGAGGACGTGCCGCAGGTCTTCATAGATGCCCTGCGTAAACGCAAGGCCGTGGTGTTTTCGAAAGACAACATCTTCCATTTCAAGCGCCCGACACTCGCTGGCAAGGACCGTGGGTGGGGCATGCCGTTGCTGCTGCCGGTGCTGAAAGACGCATTCTATCTTCAGATTCTAAAAAAGAGCCAAGAAGCCATTGCGCTCGGTAATATCGTCCCACTACGTATTCTGTTCCCACAAAGTGGGTCAGCGACCTCAGATCCATACTGCCTATCATTTCGCACACTTACGGAAGCCAACCTTGGTTACACGGAGGCGGGCAAGGTAAAAGTTGGTGATCTTGTCAAGACCTTTAGTGGTCGCTACCAACCAGTTACAGTGATCAATCGTAGGCGTGTGCGACCGGATGAAAAGGTCTACCGGATCAATATTTGTGGGATGTCGGCAGCTCCAATAGAGCCTTCGGAAGATCATCCCCTTTTTGCCGTCCGGACTGATGGGCAGAGAAAGGGCTTGATCAAGGATTGGACACCCGATTGGATCGCCGTGAGAGATCTACAAGTTGGGGACTACGTTGCCTACCCCCTGACGCGGGAGGTCAAAAGTGATCTCCGGGTGGACATCTCTCATTATCGGCGGGGCCATCGAACTTCCCAGATCCCTCGATACCTATCCTGGTCCAAGCATCTTGCTACGATCGTCGGATATTATCTTGCAGAGGGTAGTGGAGGGGATCACATTACCTTTTCGTTGAATCGTAGTGGGGGGTGGATCTGTGATGAGTTGGATGCGGCGTTCATGGCAGTGTTGGGCAAAAAAGGGCATAGAAGGCCCAGAGGTGAGAATGGACTCCAATATGAGATCAACGATTCGATCTTTGGTGAGTTCCTCCAAAGCTTCTTAGGTCTAGCTCCCAACAAACGGCTACCGAAGGAGGTAGTTTACCTCCCCGAGGAAATCCTCCTGGAGTTGGTGCGTTGTTTGATCAATGGAGATGGTGGGGGCGAGCAGTGCTACCGGGATAACGGCACCGGTTGTCCATGTAGGACTTCTGGCATCACGCTCACCAGTACATCTAGAGATTTAGCATTCAAGTTGCGCGAGCTATTGTTGTACTTGCGCATTATTGGTCGCATACATACCGTCCCAGGTACTGAAGACAGGCTCCCGATTTACCGTGTGAAGATCGATGGGGCTGACGCAGTAGAATTGTGGGGCCGCTTTGGGTGGGATGTCCCTGCTCCTCCAATAAAGCAGGACACAACTCGATCTTTCATCCGCGGAGACTACGCCTTCTTTCGCGTACAGAAGAAAGTGGAGATCCACGACGTCGACTTCGTCTATGGTTTCCAGGTGGATGGAGATAAGAGCTTCTGTGTTCCCGCATGCGCGACCCACAACACTTCGATCAATCTTGGCGAATGGAAGGACGACATCCAGGAGCAGATCGCTCGTTGGAGAAGCGACCAAAATTATATTCCGATCTTGCCGCTCCCCGTCGGCAACCAGACCATCGGTGGCGACGGCCGAGCCCTACTCTTGGGTCAGGAGATCCGAATTTGGAGTGAGCACATTGTCACCGGCATGGGTGTCCCGCAAGAGCTCATTTTCGGTGGGGTTTCTTTCAGCGGTTCAAATGTTTCGCTACGCATGCTCGAGAACATCTTCCTCGGCTACATGACCGATCACGGGCTCCTCATGAACTGGGTGGTCCAACGGGTTGCTTCCTACATGGATTGGGAGCCGATGTCGATCAAGTACAAGCCGTTCAAGATGGCGGACGATCTGCAGCGGAAGGCCTATAACTTCCAGCTCAATCAGGCCGGCAAGATCTCGGACGGCACGCTGCTCGAGGACGCCGACTTCGATCCGGATAAGGAGGACAAGAAGATTTTGGGTGAGACCGACAAGCGCGCGGAAGCCCAAACCAAAGCCCAGCTCGCCCAGGCCGAGATTCAAGGCAAGGCCCAGATGGTGATGATGCGCTACCAGATCAAGTCCCAGAAAGAGCAGCAACAGATGCTGGGTGCGGCCCCAATGCCCGGTGAGCCCGGGGCTGAGGCCGGGGGTATTCAACCAGGGCAAGCGCAGGCACAGCCGATGGAAGCACAGGCTCAGCAACAGCAACCGCCATTGCCGCAACAACAGCAACCCCCCATGATGGCAACCCAGCCGCCCCAGCAGGCCCAGCCAGAGCTTCCACCAGCCATGGGGGCCATGAGATCCCCGCTCAACCAAACCCAGCAGACCCCGGAGGGCGCAGCCAATGTTGACCTGCTCTATCAGGCTCAGCAAGTGGCCCAACAGCTGGTCCAAATGGATGAGAATAGTCGGCTGATGGCGCTCATGAATCTGCGGCAGCAGAGTCCGGAGTTCTATCAGGTGGTCCTCGGTATATTGCAGCAGCTAATAAGTGGTGGTGGCCCAGAGCCCGCTGCAGAGCCGTTGCCTGAGCAACGACCGCCGCAGCGGGCCGCCGGGTCCTCCTTGATTTAACTCACTCCCTGAGCATAAGTCTTTCGTGGTACCCGTCTGATGGGTCTCCTCTTCATGATCTCCGGCACATCCTTCTCCTCGATCCAATCACGTTGATCGGGCAAAGGTGGTAAGCCAACACGCTTCCTGAATGTGTGGATGTTGCCCTCTCCCAATATGTGTTCCATACACTCCCAGCAACACCAGAGCCGTGCAGCCCGCCCCCCCTGTCCATGCATGCGCCAGCGTCTGATCTTCCCAATGAACTCCCCTAGCTCCAGCTCCCAGCAGCGCTCTTCTCCTACCAGATCTTCCGGGCAAAACGCACAGTCGTCTGGTCCGTCCTGCTTCTCGGCGTCTGCGAAATCAAAACCAATCGTCATCATGCAGTGGAAGCAGAACAGCCTGACGATCTTGCCATTGTAGATCTTCGGGTGGAAGTAGAAGCCGCCATGCTTTTCGCTCTTCCTGATTTGCCCGGCCCGAAGAACAATGATGTCGCGGTCGTCTTCTAACTCCACACCGCAGATCTCACAACGATAAATCTTATCTCCGTCCACATCGGTCATTAGCCCCTCTTAACCTCTTTACAGCAAACCTCCCGTGCTCCAATACCCCCTCCAATAATTGCCATAGGAAGAACCAGCGGAAGATCTCAAGCACTGTCATCCTTTTCGGTATCCTCCTCCTTCTTCTCATCATCCCCTTCATCTTCTTGCTGATCATCCTCGCTGTTAGGATCAAGGGTATCCTGCAGCCAGTCCTCAGCGTCCTGTAAATTGGAGCGTGATTCACACATAGGAGCCTCCAGCGTCTTAGGGTTTTTGATTGCCTTATCACCACTCTTATATCAACGATCTCCACAATTTTGTGGGTGCCTTCTTACGTATTGAATGGCGAAGAACCTATTTTGACTCCGCCTTACAAGCTCTGGTACGCTACGCCCAAACATAGGAGCCCAATAATGGCACGACTGGCACCCGAAGAAGGCTTCGCCGCCGTGAAGTCTAGGGTGACAGAGGCTGTGCAAGAGCTTTTCCCGATCAAGGGCAATAAGCACACCCTCCGTCTAGATGATATAGAAGTCAAAGACAACAAGGATATCGAGGACCTCCGCTCGCAGAAGAAGGCCAAGCTGGAGGGCCGCACGTGGGCTGTGCCAGTGAACGCCAACCTGGCGTTGGTCGATAACACCACAGGCAAAGTGATCGACCGCAAGAAGAAGCGGATCATGAGCCTGCCGAAAGTGACCAATAGGCACTCCTACATCGTCGATGGCGACGAGTACCAGATGGACAACCAGTGGCAGCTCAAGCCCGGTGTCTACAGTAGGCGGAATGATCAGGGCGAACTCGAATCGATGTTCAATCTCAAGGGCCGCTCTGCCTTCAAGGTGCAGTTCGATCCGAAGACCCAAAAGTTCGCGATGAAAAAGGACAGCTCCCACATCCCGTTGTACCCGATCATGCGGGAGATGGGGGTGAGCGATGAGGAGCTTAAGAAGTCCTGGGGCTCCCAGATCTTTGAGGCCAACAAGATCAAGAGCGAGGCCGCGATCTCCAGGTTCCACCGGGCTGTGACCAAGGAGAAAGGGGCGGACCCGGAGGCCGCCAAGGAGTTCCTGCACCGTTTTATGGACGGCGCCAAGATGGACCCGGATGTTGCTCGTCTGACTCTGGGGGACGCGCACGATACGGTCGGCGGTAAAACCATGAGGCTGGCCAGCGAGAAGCTCCTGGGTATCAGTCGCGGGGACGTCAAGGCTGATGCTCGAGACAGCCTGATGTTCAAGAACTTCCGATCGGTTGAGGACTTCGCGGCCGAGAGTATCAAGGACCGGAGCAAGGAGATCTTCCGGCGCATTGGCAACAACCTGGACCGTAAGAGTGACCTGCATGAAATTGTGAGCGCCGACATTCTCAACCGGCCAATCCATACGATGATCTCCAAGGCCACCTTGAGTAACCGGCCGAGCCAAACGAACCCGTTGGAGATGCTCTCGGGTGCAATGAAGACCACGATCATGGGGGAGGGCGGGATCAAAAGTGAGCACAAGATCACGGAGGACGCCAAGCTCATCGATCCCAGCCACCTGGGCTTCCTGGACCCTATACACAGCCCAGAAGGGCCGAAAACAGGTGTCACACTGCATCTGCCGTTGGGAGCAACGAAGAAAGGTAACAAGGTCATGGTGAAGATGTGGAACACCAAGACCAAGAAGATGGAAGATGTTGATCCGGAGAAAGCGTACAACTCCAACATCGTGTTGCCAGATCAGGTGAAGTGGAAAGACGGGAAGCCTGTTCCTTTGCACGCGAAGCTCAAGATGAGCGGGTCCGAGAATGATGTGGTGGAGGGTGATCTGAAGCAGGCTGATTATGTCATGGCGTCGTCAGCACAGTTGTTCTCGGTCGCCTCCAACATGATCCCGTTTATGCAGAACGACAGTGGCAATCGCTCCACCATGGCCGGCCGACACATGGAGCAGGCGATTCCCTTGAAGCACAGGGAAGCCCCACTTGTTCAGACTGTTATCCAACAGGGACAACGCAGCAGCTCCCTCAACGACTTCATGGGGCGGGTCAACAGTCATCACGCCCCCGTAACAGGAGAGGTTGTCCAGATCAAGAAGGATGGGATTGTGGTCAAGGGCGCGGACGGAAAGAAGAAGGAAGTCCAGACCTATGATCACTTCCCGCTCAACGACGACAAAGGTTTCATCCACAGTACCCCGATCGTCAAGGTTGGGGACAAGGTGAAGAAGGGCCAGACCGTCTCCGATACAAATTTTACGAAGGGCGGTAAGCTGGCCCTCGGGGTCAACCTGCGATCGGCTTATGTTCCGTTTCACGGTTACAATTTTGAAGACGGAACTGTGATCAGTGAGACCGGTGCTAAAAAATTGACGTCGGAACATATGCACCGTAAGGGACTCGACACCAGTCGAGAGCATACGTTGAACAAGGAGAAGTTCCTGGCGTACGAGGCGGCAAACATTACGAAGGAGCAGGCGGAGAAACTGGATGACGGCGCCGTGATCAAGAAAGGGCAGAAGGTCAAGCCCGGGGACATCCTGGTGGGTGCGTTGAGAAAGCGGGAGGAGACGGACGAGGCGAAGATCAAGGCGCGCATGCACAAGGTGCTGGTCAAGCCGTACGACAACGTCTCTGTCACGTGGGGGGCCGATCACCCGGGGGTTGTGGCGAACGTGGTCAAGCGAGGTCGTCGAACAGAGGTGCACGTTCGCACGGAAGAGCCGGCGGAGGTCGGGGACAAGCTTTGTTTCACTGAGGACACAGAGGTATTGACCAAGGACGGCTGGAAATGTGTCGCCGACATCACGCTCAACGACGTATGCTATACGATTAAAGGTGATCTAATTGAGCTTCAAGAAGTAGCAGAGACGCACCACTACCCGGTTGCTGGAGAGCTGTATGAACTAGCTTCTCAGCAAGTTGATCTGAGAGTGAGCTCCAATCACAGCCTGTACGTGAAGCTCAGAGATCGTAATGAGTTTGCGCTTGTCGTTGCGCGAGATGTGATCGGCAAACGGGTACGTCATAGGAAGAATGGTGTGTGGTTGGCAGACACGCCCACCGAATTTATTCTTCCTCGCGTAGAAGCCAAGGAGTATGGGAAGGGCGCGCATAAACAACAGAGCGCGGCATCCAGATTCTCTTCAATACCGATCAGACCCTGGTTGACTTTCCTGGGTATTTATTTAGCCAACGGCTATTACACGATCCGGGAAAGAAAAGATCGCCCGGGGTCTATTGAGTACCGTACGATCATTTGCACCGTAGAGGGGCAGCAGCATTCTGTATCTAGAGATCGGTACAGTTGGATTTGCGGTGTTCTGGATGAGTGTGGTTTTCACTACATAAGGAGAGACGACGGGCTGATCATAAGTTCCAAGCAATTGGCCATATACGTTTCTCAATTCGGCCATGCCAAAGACAAGTTCATCCCTCGCGAATGCTTTACCTGGGGGAACAACGCGGCACGTTGGCTTTTGGAGGGTCTTACGGGCTGCGACGGTTCCGAGTTTTCCAGTCTATCTTACACAACGATTTCACATCAACTTGCTGACGACGTGCAACAGCTGGCTCTGCATCGTGGGTGGGCCGCGAACATCAAACAGCGGCAACCCAGCAACCCAAAATGGTCGCTGCGTTACGACGTCAGAATGGTCCGATCAAAATGTGAGCCGCAGATCAATCATGGTCACGCCGGCACACAGCATGCACAGAGTGAGCGATTGTATCACTCTGATGAGCCTGTGATCGGGATTACCGTGCCGAACGGCACACTATACGTTCGAGTGAATGGTAAGACAGTTTGGACGGGTAACTCAGGTCGCCACGGCAACAAGGCGATCATTGTCAAGGTCGTTCCAGATCATGAGATGCCTCAGACCAAGGATGGCAAGCCCACCGAGATCTTGTTGAACCCCCTAGGAATCGGGGGTCGCTTGAACCTTGGCCAGGTGTTAGAGACCTCGGCGGCCAAGATCGCGGAGAAAACGGGTAAGACTTACAACACTCAGAACTTCGACGGAACCGAGGACGTAACGGCGAAGGTGATGAAAGAGTTGAAGGCCGCGGGTATAGAGGACAAGGAAGAGCTGATCGATTCGAAGACCGGGAAGTCCATGGGGAAAGCGTTGGTGGGGCCGCAATACGTGCACAAGCTTGAGCACCAGGTCAGCAAGAAGCTGGTGGCTCGTGCTGGTGGCCCCGGGTATGCCTACGACGCCAATCGAATCCCCAAGGGTGGCGGACCTCATGGTGCCCAGGCGCTCGACGCTCTCGGCGTGTATGCCCTTCTCGCACATGGAAGCAAGGCCAACTTGCGAGATATGCAGACTTATAAGAGCGACGCCGGCAACAACGACACGCTCTGGGCCGCGATCCAAAGTGGGAGTCCGCTTCCTCCTCCCAGGCCGACGTTTGCGTACGAGAAGTTCAGCGGGATGATGCGCACTATGGGCGTGAACATGACGAAGCAGGGCAACAGCTTGAACCTCTTGCCCCTGACCGACAAGCAAACGCGCGACATGAGCAACGGCGCGCTCAAGGACGCGGGCAAGATGGTGTTGGGCAAGAACTTGAAGGAGGAGAAAGGGGGGATCTTCGATAAGCAGGTGACGGGTGGACTCAACGGGACCAAGTGGGGCCATATTGAGCTGCCCGAGAGCATGCCGAATCCGGTGTTTGAGAAGAGCATTGTTGCGCTCACGGGTATGAAGAAGAAGGACTTCTCGGAGTTGATGGCCGGGACCAAAGCGATCGATCCAAAGACCGGCAAGTGGGTAGATCCAGAGAATGGGATCTCCTGTGGTAAGGCCGTGTCGCATCTGCTGAAAAAGATCGACGTGAAGAAGGAGCTGGCGTCCTCGTTGAAGGAGCTTGAGAAGCCCAGTCTCAAGGGTGCGCGGTTGGACGGCGTGAACAAGAAGGTCAAGTATCTGCAGTCGCTGGACAAGCTTGGTATGAGTCCGACTGAGGCGTACATGCAGAAGACCATTGCTGTGATGCCGCCGTCCATGAGACCACTGGCAGTTCGCCCCAGCGGCGATCTGATCAGCGATGATCTCAACGGCATGTACAAGGGTATAGGCACAGCCGTGCTGAAGCTCAAGAACGCCAACCCATTGCTGCCGGACGACATGCTCAACAATCGGCGGGAGGCCTTGTACGACGGGATGAAAAGCCTGGCGGGGCTTGGCGGCCATCTCAACCGGGAGTACCGGGGGGTCCTTGACATCATTCACGGGAAGTCGTTGATCAAAGACACCAAGGGAGAGAAGGGTGGGAGCCCGCGCGAAGGGTTCTTCCAATCGAAGTTGATCAAGCGCAAGCAAGACTTGAGCATGCGTTCAACTATTATCCCGGAGCCAGAGCTTGGGCTGGACGAGGTGGGGATCCCAAAGAAGGCGGCGATGGAGATCTACAAGCCGTTTATTGTCAAGGAGCTGCGCGGCATGACCGGGATGACCCCATTGGCTGCGCGAAAGGCTGTAGAGGGAGGCGACGCCCTGGCCGGCCGTGCGCTCGAACGTGTGATAGATCAACGTCCTGTTCTCCTGAAGCGTGATCCGGTTCTCCACAAGTATGGGATACAGGCGTTCAAGCCCCAGATCGTTAGTGGCAAGACCGTGAAGATCCATCCGTTGGTGACATCAGGATTCGGAGCTGACTTCGACGGGGATGATCAAATAAATACAGTGGTTACATGTATTCCTTGTGAGCTATACAACTCTGATATAAGGTGGGAATATCGGAGGTGTGAAATGAGCGCAAGGTTCAAAGAGGCGATAGGGTATGTCCGGGAAGACTCTGGGGGCGTTTTTGTAATCTGTAACCTGGAGGACTTCCCGCGCGAAAAGAAGATCAAGACCAAGGGCCACATCGATTTCTGGTCCGTCCCTGCCGGCGTGAAAGTCGTAGCGCTGGATGAAAAGACGAACATGCCTGTGCTGGCCGACGTTTCGTGCTGGTCTCTGCACAGGGCGCGGAAGGTAGAGATCATAGAGTTGGGGAGCGGGAGACAGATCGTCACGGATGATGATGAGCGTGCGGTTTATGGTGTGGACGCCTCTTCGCTTCAGTGGTGTCGTCGTCGTCCGTCGGAAGCCGCCAATCAGTTCGTACCCGTTCTCGACGAGGCCCCCCAGTTCGAGCCGATTAAGAATGATCTCTCACTGCCGAGCGATCCCCGTCTTCTTGACAAAGCCGTATTGGACGAGAGGTTCGGCTACTTCCTGGGTGCGTTGGTAGGAGATGGGTGGGCGGCGCATGCCTACGGTGACCCCAAGTCCATCAACTTTTCCTCAAGCTATGATGAGGTGTGTGATGCGTGGTCCCAATCCTTGTTGTCCATGTTCAAGGAGATGCCTACGATCACAGATACGTGGCTGGAGAAGGATAAGCTAGAAGGGTCTGGTGGATCTGGGCGGCTCACCGTTGCCTGTACAGCAGCTGCCGAGTTCCTTGTTCCGATCATCGGTCATGGGGCTCAGAACAAGCACCTGCCTCCCTTTTTTGTTTCCGCCCCTCTTCCTTTTCTGAAAGGTTTGATGGCCGGCCTGATCGACACTGACGGCTCTATGTCCTGGTCTTCCGGTAAGGACAAACCACAGTTCATGTGCGGCTATCAGTCTTCCAGTCTCCGGCTCCTTCAAGAGATCCAACATGCCTTGCGCATGATCGATATTTCAGCCAGCATCACTCCATCCAAGACACCCAAGGGAAAGCCGTTCTGGGCACTGACTATTTCAACGGTCGATCTCTTCAAATTCGGTGGGTTCCCGGTTCATCACGCGAAGAAGAAGGCTTTGCAGCAAAAGTTTCTTACGGGTCCTGCGCCCAACAATCGTATGGCCTACAGTCGTTATAGGTTAATTCCGCTTCCCTCAGCTCTTGCAAAAGAACTCCGAACTATTATTGGATTCAAAGAGCATCGGGGCTTGTACAGCACGGTGTCTTATGCTGTTAGTCGCCAATACGTTTCTAAGGAAACGGCAAAGATCGCAGTCAAGATGGTGGGAGAGCGCTGCACACACCCGCTATATCAGAGATGGAAAGATCTTGTCTTGGAAGAGAGCTTTCACTTCGAGCGTGTAAAAGACTTTACCACCACTGAGATTGAGGAGGATGGTTACGATCTTACGGTGCCGGGCTACGAGACGTTCATGTCGTTGGATGGAGTGATCTTGTCTAACACCATGAGCGCGTTCGTCCCCTTGTCGACCGAGGCGGTGGAAGAGGCGAAGAAGATGTATCCCAGCCGTAATCTTTTTAGCCCGGCGTCCGGCAAGATCATGTACGCGCCGACACATGAGAGCCAGCTTGGCATCCACATGTTGACCCAGAAGGGCAAGGACGTGAACAAGGCGTTCAAGACCCAGGCGGACGCGGCGAAAGCTGCGGAGGCCGGCAAGATCGGTATGACCGACGTGGTGAAAATAGGCGATCGCCGCACCACCATGGGTAGGACACTGGTGGCGCAGGCGTTACCGGAGAAGATGCGGGCGGACGTGTTGTCAGGCAAGAGCGACCTGGATGGTAATGGTCAGCAAGAGATGTTGTCGAGGTTGGCGAAAGATCACAAGAACGATTATGGTGACTCAGTCAACAGGATCAAAGACTTGGGCAACACGTTCGTCACAAGCGCCGGTGTCTCCATCGGGCTGGAAGATCTGAAGGTGGACAAGACTGCTCGTACTCGTATCTTGAAGGCGGCTGACGCCAAGGCCGCACTAATCATGAAGGGCGGCGGCACGAAAGAGGAGAAGCAGAAGAAGACGGTGCAGATCTACGACAAGGCCACGTCCTCCATGATCGGCGCTATTGAGAGGACTCATGGTGTCAAGGGCAAGATGCTGCACAAGATGATGAAGGCCGGGGTCAAGCCGGGCATGGCGGCCTATCGGCAGATCACGATGGCGCCGATGCTGATGATGAACGCCAAGGGTGAAGTCATCCCGACCCCGGTCAGGAAGTCTTACTCTGAGGGGTTGGATGTAGGAGACTACTGGACGTCCATGTCCGGCGCGCGCAAGGGCGTGATCCAGAAGGTTCAGTCGGTGCAGGAGCCGGGTTATCTGACGAAGCAGGTGATGAACTCGACGATGAACAACTCGATCGGCGCGCCTGATTGTGGCACGGCCAAGGGCATTAGCTTGCCGATCGATGAAAGGGACATCCTCGATCGGTATTTGGCTTCCGACATCAAATCCGGTCGCAAGGTGTTCAAGGCCGGGACTCTCATCACCCCGGGTGTCAGGGACAGCCTCCGGAACAACCGGGTGGGTAAGGCCGTGGTGAGATCTCCTCTACGTTGCGAGCATGAAACAGGCATCTGCTCGAAATCCATGTATTCGGCAACAAGCGTGGAAGTAAGAAACCCCTCGGGCGTTGAGTATCATACCCGATTATCGGATCTCTTTGATGTAATTGATAAAGAGACTGAACTGAGAGAAGGGGTAGAGATTAAACATTGCTCTGGATGGGGTATTCGAGACGACGTAGGTTGGACTAATTTGGAACATGTGTTGCGTCACCCTCGAGAATATTTTAAAAGGCTCCTTGAAATACAAACCACTTTTGGGACTTCACAAATTGTGACTGAGGATCATACGGTTATAGTAGAACGGCCAACTATGTGTGACTGTGGGTGTCTGCGCATTTTTGTAGATAGTCGAAGTCCAGAAGATAGATGTTATTTGAAATGCCGGTCGTGTAATAAGCGTTGGACTATTAATCGAGTTGATTGGGAGCTCGGAGAGGAATTGGAAGTTCAAGCGCAAGAGGTTCTGCCTGGCGATAGGATTAAAGTTCCTTGTGTTTTGGTGCGGTCGGGAGCAGACTCAGACATCGATCCCTACTTCTTAGGAATTTATTTAGCTGAGGGCTCTACAGACCGTACGTCTGGTAACCCTCGTAAGGTGTTTATAGCACAGCTTGATAATCGGTGGAGGTCGAAGATGATATCTCATTGTCATCGAGTAACCTTAAATAAAGTGAGTGTTGTAAAAACCGGAATATCAATAAGTGATACTTTTCTCGTACAGGAACTTGTTAATGTATTAGGTTCTCTTAGCACAGCTGCTGATAAAAAATTGGGACGGTGCTGGTGCGGGTATTCTAATGCTTATATGGCGTCTATTTTATCTGGTTTAATTGATGGGGATGGCCACATTCGTGAACGCGATAATGGTTCAAATGAGGCGTCCGTGGGCTCTACTTCTTACATATTGCTCGTGCAAATGCAAACTTGGTTACGGAAAATAGGGACTAGGGCAGCATTACTTTGTCGTACACAAAAGCCGTCAGGGGTTATAAAAAGCAGAAAGGACTTCTTTCACCTTACATTCTCAATTGGTGAAGAGCTTAGTAAACTTCTTAAGGACTGTCAAAAAGCTCAAGGGATACGGCCAATACAGGGAGGGGGAAAGTATGACCTCAAAAAGAACTATGCGGTGGTCTTGAAAATCAGAGATGTATCAGATAAGATTCAATCAGAATGGGTCTACGATACCAGAACTTTCTCACGCCGTTTCTTAGCCAATGGAATGCTTACACATAATTGTTTCGGGTTAGATGAAGATGGGCAGAACCCGCCAGTTGGACGGAACGTGGGGGTTATCAGTGCTCAAGCTATTGGGGAGCGCGCTACTCAACTTGCCATGCAATCCTTTCATTGTTTACATGAACATTCCATCGTGTTGATCAAGAAGGGTAATGAGATTCTGCACACGACTCTAGGAAGAATTTACCAAGACGGAAAGTTGGATGGAGCCCAGGTATGGGATATTGGCGGATGGACTGACGTGGAGTCTGTTGATCGCCACATCCAACACCCTGGTACTGCCATGGTCATGGTTAGATCTCGTAGCGGCTTCAGTTCCGTTAGCCAAGACAACCATCCTCATATGCTGAGGGAGAATGAGGCTTACTGCCCCGACTGTTCTACGATTCCCAAAAAGATGAAGGGTGGCTATCACTGTAGGAAATGTGGGCGTCCTTGGAAAGGGGAGATCGTGGATGACGCTCCAACGATGATGGTTTCTCCTCAAGAAATAGATCATCTTTCTCATCGAGCGACGTTGGATTTGGGTCCCGCATCGACTGTTCAGCGGCCAATATTACAGGATGGTTGGCTGGCCGGGATCTACTGTGCGGAGGGTTATGGTTGTGTCGCTGTCCGAGATCAAAATGGGGGACCCTACGTGACGGGGATAGGGATCAGTCAAAAACAGGGCGAGATCTATGAGAAGATCGCCACCGCTCTAGAGCGCGAGGTTGGAAAATGTGCACGGGGACTGCGCGGCCCTCGCGTTTATTCTAAGGAGATGGGCAACAAATTTATGTCCTGTTTTGGGCGTTACTCTTCGAACGTCGGCCTCCCTCCTGGGTGGAGTGGGTACCCAAGAGAGTGGCTATTGGATTTTGTTGCGGCTTTTATTGATGGGGATGTAACCACTAGAGCGCGTAAGGAGAGCCGCTGGTGCTCAGTTTGTATAGACACGACGAGTTATTTAGCAGCTCAGCAAATACATTGGATCTTACGGCGCGAGGGGATTCAAGCGCATGTGCTGCTTTCATCGTGGCGTGAAGCCAGTCTCCATCAAGGGATTCAAGTTACTGCTACGATCACCGAGGAGTTGAAAGAGCTATTACCTGGCGTGAAAAAACTTGATGTCCCTGGAAAACCGTCTTATTCGGCCGAAGGGTTCTCTGACGTTGTAAGTTACATCAAACCATTTAGGTTCAGTTCCCCTCCCTATGTATATGATGTCAAGACACGATCGGGCACGTTTTTCGTAGACGGGCTACTGACTCATAATTCTGGAGGGGTTGCGCCGGTTGGCCGTGTCGGTAGGCAGAAGGCGGTGATCACCGACGAGTTCAACCGGGTACAACAGCTGGTACAGATGTACGCGAAGATCCCGGGGAGTGCCACGCTATCAACTGTTGGAGGTAAGATCTCGAAGGTGCAGAAAGATCCGGCGGGTGGGCACAACGTGTTTGTTGGAAGCACTCGTCACTACGTGCCCCAAAACAGGGGGGAGCCGTTGGTTTCGATCGGCAACAAGACCAAGAAGTTGAAAGCTGGTATGCAGATTCAACGGGGCACGCCGTTGTCAGCGGGGCCGATCAACCCGAACGAGTTGTTACCACTCGCCGGCATCAACAAGGTTCAGGGGTATCTCACGGGCGAGCTCTATGGGTTGTACAAGGGGCAGGGAATCCGCCGCCGCAATATTGAGACGGTGGTCAAGAGCATGACCAACCTGACGAAGGTCAGCGACCCAGGAGATCACTCGGAGTTCATTCGGGGAGACTTCGCCCCGACATCCAAGGTCCAGGCGCTGAACAAGAGGTTGGTGGCCAAGAAAAGGAAACCGATCAGCCATCGACCGGTTCTCAAGGGTGTCAAGACCTTACCTCTCGACATCCAGACCGATTGGGTGGCAAGATTAAATCACGAGAAACTTGGTGCTACCATCATCGACGCGGCGAACCAGGGGTGGTCCTCTGACATCCACGCGGTGCATCCGATCCCCGCCCTTGTCTATGGAGCTGAGTTTGGTAAGGGTAAAAAGCCGGGGAAATATTAAAGGGAGACACAATGGATCAAGCGTATATGACCAAGGTTGGTGAGGCATTCTTGAACGAGCTGACCGAGATCGAGAAGACCGCGTTTGTGGGGACGTTGGCCAAGGGGTTCGGTGTGTTGGGAAGACTGGGAGCCAAGGGCGCGAAGAAGGTGAGCCTCAAGGGCTTGGCCCGTGGAGGCCGCACGGCGTACAGGCGTGGAGCAGCAAACAAGGGCGGCATGTGGGGCGGTATCAAGGGCCTCGCTAAATCCCCCGCGGGCGCTGCAGCAGGAGCTGTCGGAACTCTAGGACTCGCTGGTTACGGCGGGGTCAAGGCGCTCTCGTCAGACCGGCCACGACGATAGCTCGTGGCGATCGAAGAGATCTCATCTACGTCGAACTCGCCGATGACGGCGAGCTTCGGTCCTGCCTGGATCGAGAAGGGCACAATCTCGAGCGTAGATCTGAAGAACTACACGGTTGATGTGGTCTCGGAGTACACGTCCAAGTCTCTTCCACAGGTGCAGGTCATGCACCCGTATTTCCACACGGCCGGAGGCGAGGGCATCTTCTTCATGCCGGAGGTCGGCGCGATCGTATGGGTGTGTCACCCGAGCGATGACGACCCGCCGTTCGTTCTTGGTTTCATGGGGAGCTTCGAGCTGGAGGGCGCGAAGAAAGCCAATCTGGAGGACCGGGCGGGTGAGGCGAAGAACGAGACGGAGGAGCTACTGGACGCTTTCAAGAAGTCCATTTCCTCCGCCGGCAGCACGACCTCCAGCGGGTCGGCGACCAAGAAGAGCAACGCCGCGTCCGCCAGGGCCGGCAGGCCATTCTTGAACCCGGGTGACATCATGATGCAAACACGAGATCGCAACTTCATGATCTTGCGTCGCGGCGGCGTCATCCAGATCGGAGCGACCCCAACTTGCCAGAGCATCTATATCCCGGTGAAGAACTACTTGCGTCAGTTCGCCGAGAACATCGACTGGACGACGCCGGCCGGCCTCGTGACCTGGACGGTCAAGCGGGCGGAAGATGATGCCGGTGGCAATGCCCCCTGCCTCTATCGCATGGCCCTGCGAGACAAGGCCCAGAACGACAAGGCCGACGTCCAGATCCAGGTTGGTCACGTTGACAGCACCACACGTTACAAGATCCAGATCGCTCCCACCGGTATCAACGTGGAGGACGGTAGCGTCTCCGGCATCCCGGTGTTTGAGATGGACATCGACAGCACCGGCAACCAGACGTTCGACGTCAAGGGCAAGCTCGAGTACTCGATCAAGGGCGGGCGAGACGTCTCGATCGTGGGGACAGACAAACTGAATGTCGTGGGCAAGCGCGAAGTCGTTGTCAGCGGCGTCTATGATGAGAGCGTGGTGGGCGTGGTCACGAAGAAGGCGGCTGCCATCACCGAGACATACAGCGGCTTCCGTGTCGTCAACGCCTTGATGCACACGCTCGGTCCTCCACCAGTAGAACCCGTTGTTTTAGGCGCCAAGCTTGTGCTCTGGTTGGTCAACCACGTGGGGCTCGATCAGTCGGGCAAGAAGAAGGAGCAGATCAGCAACTTGCAGAATATCTTGTCCAAGAAGATGGTGGTGCCAATGTGACTGTCACCAAGCTCGCACTGCAGAAGCTGCTCTACAACTACTTGCTCAAGCTCGAGCCGGTTCAGAAAGATATTCCCGTCGACGCGAAAGTGACGCAGAAGACCGACTCCAAGGGTCGGGTGACAGTGGATGTCAAGACAACCGATGGTGACGTCTACATGCCGAAGCAGTGGGCGTTGTCGATCGCGAAGTCAGTAGCGCGTGCACTCCAGCCTCAGTTGGCCCAAGAGAGCGAGTTCGATCCCTGGTTCAAATGGAACGCCACAGACCTTTCTCAGTTTGGAGCAAAAGTGGATGGGTCCAAGGTGAGTTCTAGCTCCTGGACAACACTGGACCTCGGTGGAGTCAAATGGGTCTGTGGGGCTGTCACGAGCGACGGGACGACTGGGCACAACGGGGCAAACACCTGCTCGGCACTACCAATACTTTTGCCACCTACGCAAAACAATCTGATCATGGCGGACTTCATCATGTGGTCTAACGGGGGGAGCGTCGTCGGGTCCATGGTCTTCCCCAGATTCACAAGCACTTCCGATGCGGTGTGGGTCGGGTTCGGGATAAACGGGGCCGCAAGCCCACACGAACATGGGAAATTTCATGGGGCGGAGGCCGTAACAGTCCTGGGGACGAGTCAGACAGATCCAGCAACGTTGATAGTGCGAAAGAACGGGATTCGACTTGGCCTGGGGGCGGAAAAGGATATGGTCCTCACAGGTTTGCAGGGAGAGCGCCAGCTGATAGTGGACACCAGTGGGGACGTAACAGAGGCAGGCGCCCCAGCTATTGGTATGCGAGTCGGGAACACCGCGAACTCGATGAACGTCTGCTACTTCCGCAACATCCGCTGCTACACCATCCCAGCTACAGGAGTGTGTGGCCTATGACTTGATCTACGGAGTTCCGTAGGTGTAGACTCCGCAGTAGGAGATGAGAAATGGATCTTTTCCTCGATGATGCACAAGGAATCGCCAAGTTCGCGCAGGCTTACACGCGGTTGTCAGAGAACCCCGACGATTGGCAGGCGGAGGTCATCAACGAGCTCTACCGTCAGGCTCCGTACGTCGGGGACTTCGAGCCGAAGCTCGTGATGAACGAGTTGGACCCCGAGCGCCGGTACGCCATGGGAAGTATTGAGCTGTCCAGTCGCACCAGTACGAACCCAAGGGACGACACGACAAAGGCCGCGGTCCAGGGTGTCAAACACGTGATGATCCCAGTGATTGTA
Source organism: Candidatus Eiseniibacteriota bacterium (assembly GCA_023128935.1). Classification (GTDB taxonomy): domain Bacteria; phylum Eisenbacteria; class RBG-16-71-46; order CAIMUX01; family WJJG01; genus DAOVQB01. The sequence goes on from JAGMDA010000864.1 coordinate 32,934, forward strand.
AAGGACGGTAAGATGTCCCCGCTGGATATCTTCATCTCCGAGGGCAAGGCCCAACCACTGACCCAACAGCGGCTCAACCGCGCAATGTTTCGGCCACAGCTCTTCGAGGCCACCGCCAAACGGCCAGGTGACCAGGACATGATGAACGTGTTGTACCCACCCTCTCGCTCTGGTGGTTCCGGTGGAAACTCTCGGGTCGGCCAGCACGAGACGGCGAAGACCGGCTCTGCCAGGATGCTGATCGCAGACATCCACCAGACGATCAAGACCGCAGATCTCCAACGGATGGAAGACGCGCTGAATGATGATCCAACTCTCCGCGCCGCGATCATGGGCAACCCCGCGTGCCTGCCGTTCTTGCAAAAGCTGGCAGAGCCGGTGAAGAGCGTCTCGGCCAACAACATGTGGAAGCAGGCGTTCGCGGCGATCCCCCCGAAGGTCGTGCAGATCCAGAAGACTGAGGGCGGCTTCCTGATCAAGACCGCAAATCCAAAGGCGTTGGCGCCGGAGGAGAACAAGGTTGATCGGCCGACAGCTCAAGATACCGTGGGTGAAGATCTCGTCCGCCAGGTCGAACGGGATGGGACCGTGACTGTCAGCACCGAGCCGACTGTCCGAGCGTCATTGGCTGATGCCCGGATCGAGATCGCCAAGGAGTTCGGTGAGTACAAGGTCAAAACCAAGGACGGCAACGAGGCCCTCGGCTGGGTGTTCCCCAGTTGCACCGACCTCGATGGGACAAACCTGGCGATCTCGCTCTTCAGCAACGGCAGTCAGTCAGGTTTCCAAGAGAACATCGCAGGCAGCCTCGTTGGTAAGGGCACGAATCTGATCGATGAGAAGCCTACAGGCCACGGTTGCTTCTACCTCGCGCGTCAAGGTGGCGCCGTTGCGATCGTACCGATGGACATCAAGGGCGAGGCCCAGGACACCCAGGGCGAGCGTACGTTCATGGTCAAGACGATCATGGGGCAGGAGGCGAAGATCAGGATGGTGCCCGGGCTTTCCAAGATCGCAGATATGGGCAACAGCACCTACGGGCTTCCCAGTGACTGCGGCTGGATACCGATGAAGAACTCGATCTCACTAGCGGAGTCCGCCGATGAGTACGTCAAGACCGCCGAAGCCCTGGAGATCTCGGGTCAGGTCGAGCTGATGTGTGATGGCACCTCCTATAGTATGCGTGGACTGGGTTTGCAGAAGATGGCATCGGTGCTGCCCACCGAGTTCATCGACGCCGATCAAGCAGTCTACAACCTGGCGATCTTGGGTGTTGCGCCATCGGCGGCCCTGGAGAAGCTGGCGGAGGCCGGGAAATCCAGCAGGTGGTACGCGATCGACGGAGTGCGGCCGGTCGTTCTTGCTGTTGAACGCATGCACAAGGCAAAGACCGCCGCCATCACGTTCATCCAGGAGATCCCCGCGGTTAAGACACTGATGCTGAAGGAGGCCGCGGCTTTGGATGATCCAATGTCGGTGGACAGGGTGTTGTCGATAGGGTTCTTGAACCCCGAGAACATAGGCACCTTCGTCTCGTATCTTCCGGAATTCGAAGACACGTTGAAGAAGCTGTCTGAGTTGTTGGTGGCGGCCCGTTTGGGGGCACCGGTGGATTCCGGTGCACTCGAGCGTGTGGTCAAGCATTTGGACAAGGCGATCAGCGGGCTCCGAGAGCTGTCACAGCATCCACAAGCTTGATCTTCATTACTGGGCCGGCGGTGATGAAGGTATCCCACATATCTGATCTAAGAGCGCGCGATGCTTAGTATCCCGCGCTCGCCAAGCGAATACTATATTCGATATCTGATCTCACGGGTCGCCCCGAGCGACATTGTTCCCGACGAGATCATGCAGTCCCTGGAAGCCCTGGGGTTGGATGGCCTTGGTTTACAATACATCCGGCGGCTTGCCGAAGAGATGGAGGACCGACCAGAACCCTACTGCCCGGACGACTCGAGAGATATTGACACCCGTAAGTTCTTGAGGACGTACAAGATCTTCGACATGTGGCACCCGACGTCTGAGGTCAGGGAGGCCCGACTGATCTTGCTAGATCAGTTCTTGCGCGAGAAGCTCGAGCCCATGTTGTTGTCCACTCTCAAGCCCCAGGCGTTGGCGCGGAAGCTTCGGAAGTACACCTCGATTGCGTTGACGGCCAAGGGGATCATAGCCTATGGCCATTACTTCTGGAACCGCGGCCTCCTTAGTCAACACCAGTGGATGGAATACCTGGACGAGCGGCACACCAACCCCTATCGCCAGAGCCTATTGATCTCACCAGATGTCGCGGCCAAACACCTGCCGTGGGTCATGGGAATCGCAGGGCCGGACCCCACCTTCAACTCGATGGATGCGGCCGTCCGAATAGGGCAGATCGCTTTCAAGCATGCGCTGGAGCTCGAGCATAAGTCAGCCACGTTAGAAACCACATCTGCCCTCAGCAACTGCATGCGGACGATCGAGAAGGCCGATGCGATCTTGCGCCGTTCAGATGTCGCACTCCACGAGGTACTGGCCCAATTCCAGAAGTTCCGCATGAGAACAGACCCCGCACAGGTTGCTGAGGTGCAACAGCTTACGGATGGGAACTTCAGCAAGAGTGGAGAAGGCACGGACGTGTTGGGCGAAGACGAATTCTGATAAGGAGACCCAAATGGATGGTTTGCCAAAGGCATTCGGTACAGAGGAAGAGCGGAAAGAGGGGCACAAGGCGATCGAGCAGGCTGGCGATACCACAACCGGGAATGTGGAAGCCGCGATCCCCCTGGGTGAACTACTGTGCGACACCGACCTCGCATATGTCCGCTACATGCGGAAGGACGAGGACCTGCTCTACCACGTCTTCCGTGGAGCGGCTGTGCCGCAGAAGTTTTGGGGCACGGGTCAATATGGTTTGGTGGTCTTGACTGCGGCTGAGGCAGCCTGGCCAATTGATACACCTCACGTCGAATTCAACGCCGAGTCCGTACGACACGAGGCGGTCGAGGACGATCCGAAGAAGCCTTCGGAGTACCCACCTTCTTACTACAGCGCGTACCTGGTTGCGATAAAAGACGTGGACGCCCGGCCTCTCCCTCCGGATGAGGAGCGCATCAGCAGGTTTGCTGAGGTACTGGGTGATATGTTGGCCGAGGCAATCGCGAAGTGGTCGAACGGAAGTTAAAGACGATCACGGTTAGGCTCCTGGTGTTCGAGTGTTGATCAACCTTGCGAAAGCTCGGGCAGCCCAGGCTGAACGCCGTGTCAAGATCTCGTATGCCGGCCAGGAGGTCGACGGCAAGGTCCGCGAACCCATTTATGACAGGGATGACCTGGGGAACCTCCGGGACTACGGCTTCGACATCGAGCCCAGAGATCCGACCGATGAGGAGTTCGCAGCGAGCCCCGACTACTGCTACAATGTCAGCCCCTCGGAGTTCGCAGAGACCGCAATTCTAATCGCGGACAAGGGGGACACCCGCAAATTCACGTTCGCTGAGCGACCATACCTCAAACGCATCTACGACACCGGTGCTCGTCAGACACTATTGAAGGCAGCCAGGCAAGTTGAAAAATCGGTAACAATATCAACAATTTGTAGAACAAAGAGTGGATCTCCTGTTGCAGCAGGAGATGTTGCGGTTGGTGATGAGCTGGCTACTATGTCTGTAGACGGCTGCACAATGACATCTGGGAGGGTGTCATGGGTTTCCAAGAGATATTCCAAGCCGTGCGTCAGGCTTACTTCTAGGCAAGGACATCAAACGATTGTGGCCCTCACGCACCCCATGCGTGTGTGGAGTGCGTGGCTTGCTGCTGGAGATCTGTCATTGAGTGATCGCTTGGCAGTCGTGCGGCAATGCGGTGAATTCGTCGGTACCCTCTCTCTTCCTTATGAAAGAGTGATCTTAACCGCATACTTGATCGGAGACGGGCATATAGGAAGATCGATTAGCTTAACAGGCTTGCCCGGTCCTGTGGTCAACGAGTTCATCGAGATATCAGAGTCGTTGGGTTTTGGAATCAAGGAGTATCCAAAAAGGGATACCAAGGCGATCGATGTAAGACTTAACAACTGCTCTCAGTTGCGTAACTGGTTGAGAGAGGACGGGCTTTTAGGAACTAGATCACGAACAAAGTTCTTGCCCTCTTGGGTTTATGATCTTGATAAAAGTACCACGTCTTTGTTCTTGAATAGGTTGTGGGCTACGGATGGGCACGTCAAGCAATGCAATAGATCTTTGTACTCATTGGAATACTGCTCGACTTCAAAAAGACTGATCGCAGAGGTTCAGGCTTTACTATGGAAGTTTGGGATTCCATCGAGGATCCGAAGGAATTGGCCGAGCTACTGGAAGAAACAGGGGATTAAAAAATACGCTTGGATCTTACGTATCGAAACTCAAGAGGGCGTGAAGATCTTCCTGGCTGAGATAGCAAGTCTTGGAAAAAGTGAGGACGTTGACCCCCCGGACTCTGATTCAAGAAACAATAGGGATACGTTTCCTATAGAGGTTAATGATTTGATCAGAGATATCGTTTCCTCTAGAGGAAACAAGGGCCGTTTTGGAAGAGGCGCAGACAAATCTAAGAGCCTTCGCACATTCGGCTTGAGGGAGACCCTTTTATACCCACCCACTTTTGAAAAAGTCCAATGCTACGTAGATTTCTTTAGATCCGATTATCGATACGATCAATCTTTGGTAGACGAGCTTGATAAGCACCTGATCACAGATCTTTATTGGGACCGGCTAGTTGGTATAGAAGACGTGGGGGAACAAGAGTGCGTAGACTTTGCTGTAGAAGGCACCGAAAACTTTGTGGGTGATGGTTTCATCACACACAACTCCACAACCCTCGGCAACAAGATGATTGCCTACTCCTGCTTGAACAACCACTTTCGTTCATTGTTCGTTGCGCCCTCAGCCGAACAGGCGAAGGTGTTCTCGAACGACCGGGTGGCAGACGTCATCAACATGAGTCCATTGGTCGGGGCTTACACCAACACAGTCTTGACCAACGCGGTGTTCCACAAGAAGTTCATCAACTACTCGCAGATACGATTGCGTTACGCCTATCTCACAGCCGATAGAGTTAGAGGCATCGCAGCGGATTTGCTTTGCGTGGATGAGATTCAAGATATCTTGGTTGACAATCTACCAGTCATCGAGGAGTGCGCGAGTCATAGCAACTGGAAGCTCTTTATCTACTCCGGGACTCCCAAGAGCCTGGACAATACGATCGAGCATTACTGGGCGAACTTTTCAACCCAAAACGAATGGGTCGTTCCTTGCGAGCACCATGGGACACCCAAGTCCCCCAACAGTTGGCACTGGAATATCCTGGACGAAGACAACATTGGGAAAACTGGGTTGGTCTGTGACGCCTGCGGCAAACCAATAAACCCCTACCACCCACAGGCACAGTGGGCGTCCTTGCAACCGCAGACCAGGAAGAACCAGGACAAGGTAGTGTTCGAGGGCTACCGCATCCCACAGTTGATGGTTCCTTGGATCTTAAATGATCCAGAGGGTTGGGCCGGGATCTTGCAAAAGCAGGAGCGCTATGGTCGTCAGAAGTTCTACAACGAGGTACTGGGAATCTCGTACGACAGCGGCACCCGACCGATTACTCGCGGCCAGCTCAAAGCCTGTTGCAAGGAGAACGTCCGCCTCGCGGACTACGAGCAGTACAAACGGTATGCCGAGACCACCGATATCTTCGCCGGGATAGATTGGGGTTGTCATGATGATCAAACACGTATCCTTACTCAGGATGGGTGGAAGCACTTCCAAGACTTGACAGATGATGATCAGGTTGCCCAGTGGGACCCCGAGACCAGGGTGATGTCCCTAGTCCTGCCGGAGGTCCGAACAGTTCGTGAGTGGGATGGCCCTCTACATCACTTCGAGACCAGGGGTGGGTTAGACATGATGCTCACTGGTACCCACCGTATGCGAGTAAAGGGGCGGGATGCTAGATGGGCGACTGAATGTGCAGACCAAACAGTTCAACGAAAGGGAGGTGTTCAGTTTGTGGGGTATGTTGATTGGGAGGGGGAGGAGCTAGAGACCTTTACGCTTCCAGGACTACCAAAAAGTCCTGGGTATCCTGGGTGTGATCCCCGCACATACAGAATGGATGACTGGCTTGAGTTCTTGGGCTACGTGTTAACAGAGGGTGGTGTTTGCTTAACACCACGCAAGTCCACTCCGGGAGGCTTTAGGCCCACCTGCATAAAGATGTCACAAAGAGAGTCTGTGAACCCAAAGCAGGCGGCTAAAATAAAGTTTTGTATGGATCGAATGGAGATACCGTACTCTGAGTTTCCTAATCACAAGACGGGTGACCTCAATTGGACTATCTGCGGAAAACAATTCTGGCATTGGTTTGATGTGAATGTGGGGCGGCTGGGTGCTCAAAAAAGGGTCCCTAGAGAATTTTTATCTCTTTCTAAAAGGCAGCTACGGATTCTATTTGATGCCATGGTACTTGGGGACGGCTCCATAGATCGACGTGCGAATTGTACAGGTGGCTCCTACTCCTCTACCTCAAAGGGTCTGTGTGAAGACTTCCAGGAGCTCTGTATACGACTTGGGTTACGCGGTGTTGTGAGACTATTTGCACCGGCGGAGGGCAATCGCAAGGCCCGGTGGAGAGTAAATTGGTCTCGAGGACGAGATTTTTATTACAATACGCCCAAGCAACGTATAGAAACATGCCCTTACAACG